>JBLIFI010000081.1:0-13257 GCA_047633715.1 Flammeovirgaceae bacterium | reverse complement strand
GAGTCGTTAAGTCAGTTTTTAGAGCAGGTAAGGGAAGAAAAAAACAGCGCTTTTGTATCTGATAGTAAACCATTAAAAGGCAAGGAGTTACTTGCCAATATAGCAGATGGCCAGTAGAGAACTTATACATTCAGAATAGGCACTAAAAGGCCAATAAAACGCAAGATGGTCGTTTTTGAGGTCTTTGTCTGGAGTCCCAAAAGAGGAAACAAGCAGTATCCAGAAAAACTTCGTTTGATCCAGCATTTCCCACCCTTAAAATACAAATCGTTTATTTTTCGTAACTATTTACCCGATTGCGAAGAACTCAGGAATTTTTGCCATTAAAAACAAGTTTGAGTTGTTCGAAGATATTGGAGTCATTCTTTCGTGCTGTAGCGATAAAGCCAAATATATGGGCATGGCACTAAGCCCCGCTCAATGTCCTGAAACACTGAGCGACTTTTTCATCTTTCGAACGTTCGTTCTTGCGTTAAGGCTAGTGGATATTTTATATTTCCTCTTTATTATCCAAACTCTATAAGTTCATTCAAATCCAAATTCAGCCTATTGGCAACTAATTTTGTGGAATTGATTTGCGAGATATTTTTACCCAAAGCCTGAATAGAGTCCTCAAACTCAATTTTATAATCTTCATGAATTTTCTCTACCAAAGTCATGATTTTGATAGCTCTTTTTACCACATATTCATCGAACTTCTGGATTTTTCGAGCATTGGCATTTTGGAGTTCATTTCGGCAATTTTCCAAAACATGGTTTAGCATCAACAGATTCAGTTCCACTTCCCCAACTTTGTCTTTCGTAGTTTTTACATGGTGGGTAATTGCTCCACTCATACTTCTCAAATCCATCATCAAAATACCTGGGCTGTAATATCTATTTACAGAAAGTACTAAAGACCTTTGCAACAGTTCTTTCAATTCTTCCCTGCGGATTTCAGCAGTATTCCCATCTTCCAACAACTTGAATTCCAACTGAGCCACCAAATCTGAATTTTTGGGAATGAGTCGGAAAAGCAACTTGTCTTTTTCCTTATCGGGAAGTTGGCTAATTGCCGTTTTGAGTTCGTCAGAAAGCTTCATTTTTTATATCATTTAAAACAAGTCAAGGCTTCAATCTTGAACCAGTTCGCATTTTCTCTAAAATCTAATCTCTTATTTCTAAAATCTTAACCTAATACTCGATAAACTCATCCCAAAGTTTATCAAACTCTTGGCAGAAAGAATTTACCGCATTTGAATCTGAAACAAGCATGATATTTTCGTGGTTGTATTTGAAAGCACTTCGAGTCCAGTTGTAGCTTCCTGTTACGAGCAGTTTTCTATCTACAATCGCAAATTTATGGTGCATGTGATTTCGTGTATTATCCGTTCGGATAGAGAGTCCCGCATGTCGAAGTTCGAAAATATCTGAGCCTTTGTCGAAGGTCTTATCATCATCTGTGATAATTCGGACTTTCACATTTCGATTATGAGCATTTTTGATGGCTTCTGCTATCAGGTTATCGCTGATGGTAAACACGCAAATATCAATCGATTCCCTCGCCTGATTGATTTCCGCCACAATGGCATCTCTACCTTCTTCGCCTGGAGAAAAATAGCTCTTGATTTCCTTCCTTTTAGGTTCGGAAACACTTTGCCGAACAAGTATTTTGTTGGCAACTTCCAACCAATCTAAAATCTGTAAATCTCCACCCGAAACAATTTTTGACTTGGCAATTTTAAAAACCGCACTTCTCAAATCGCCTAATTGGAAAGGATTGAGTTCCTTGTCTTCCAACACGGCAATCATCGCTTTCCGCTCGGAAGAAGTAAAGCGTCTGTCTTCAAAAGTTTCTCGGAATTGTTGTTTGAGTTCTTCTAGCATAAAATAGTATTGAGTAGTTAGTATCAGGTATTGAGACAAAAAAAAACGTATCACGACTCTCTGATGGGACTTGCCTTCAAGTCGTTCAGTTTAATTATTCTTTTTCGAGTCTGAATACTCAAAAAACTGTCAGAACTGAGGTTTATATTGCCGTTGTTTATTTTATTCCAATTTCTTCATGCCAGTCATATAGTCCACCCTTAGTCCACCCTTTTCAAAGACATTCCCTTGTAGAAATTTTTCTAAAAATTCTACAAGGGATGATGTCATGGTTTTGTCAGGATAACTCCCATTAAATATTTCATATTTTCCAGATGGAGTATATCTAATTCCCCACATATCTGAATAAATCATATACTCTGAAAAGTAAAACCAATTATCTCCATAATCTTTTGGATACCCTCTCATTTCAGAAATTGGAATCATTTTGAATAGGTCTTCATTACAATAAAATCCATCTGAAATTAGATAAAACTCTTTGAAATTTTTTGGCAAATCAAATCCAATTTCCTTCTCAAAATCAGCAATTTTAGATAGTGTAGCAGGAGGATAAACGTCAATTCCATCTTTTCTATGTTTTTGTATGATTGAATCAATTAGTTTCTTCATCATATTTGATTTTAAACCACAATAAAAAAGTCTTGATACTCGAAGCCGAGTCGCATCTCTACTTGATACTTGCTACTTCTTTTTCTTCCTCAAAAATATCAACTTGGTTTTTCATTAAATCCTCGAAAGTTTCTCTTTCACGAATTAAGTGCGCTTTACCTTTATAAACCAAAACCTCGGCAGGTCGGTAGCGGGAATTATAGTTGGAACTCATCATGAAACCGTAAGCTCCTGCATTTTTGATGGCAATTACATCTCCTTCTCGCACTTCGGTCATTTTTCTGTCCCAGCCGAAAGTGTCAGTTTCACAAATGTAGCCAACCACGGTATAAACTCTTTTTGCTCCGTTCGGATTGGAAATATTCATCATCTCGTGATGCGCATCGTACATCATGGGGCGAAGTAAATGATTCATTCCCGAATCTACTCCAACAAAAACGGCTGCAGGAGTTTGTTTGACTACATTGGTATGAACCAGAAAGTGCCCTGCTTCACTCACCAAGTATTTCCCTGGCTCGAACCAGATTTCTAATTCCCTTCCGTATTTCTTGCAAAAATCTTGGAAGGCTACTTTCATCTTTCCACCCAATTCTTGTAAATCGGTAGTGATATCTCCTTCTTTGTAAGCCACTTTAAAACCGCTTCCGAAATCCATGAATTGCAAATCGGGAAAATCTTCGGCTAAATCGAACAAAATTTGTGCTCCACGCAAAAATACTCCGCTATCTAAAATATCAGAGCCTGTGTGCATGTGTAATCCAACCACATTTATATTATTGGTTTTGATTACTCGCAACAAATGGCGTGTTTGGAGTATGGAAATCCCGAATTTGGAATCAATATGCCCAACTTGAATTTTAGAATTTCCACCTGCCATAATGTGTGGATTCACTCGGATGCAACAAGGTACAGAATCTCCATATTCACTCCCAAATTGTTCGAGAATGGAAATGTTGTCGATATTGATTGTCAAACCCATTTCCACACCTTGGCGAATTTCCTCGAAAGAAACGCAATTTGGTGTGTACATAATTTGCTCTGGCGAATAACCTGCCATCAATCCAATCCGAGCTTCTTGAATGGAAACCGCATCGAGTTCTGCGCCATATTTTCGCATCAATTTCAGAATACTCAAATTCGTGAGCGATTTACAGGCATATTTTATTCTCAACTTCAATCCACCAAAAGCAGATTTGAGATTTTCGAGTTGCGAAGCAATTTTGTCTGCATCGTACACATAAACTGGCGTGCCAAATTCATCGCAAATATCGAGTAAATCGACTCCTTGGATGTGGTATTTTCCTTCTGAGTATTTCATCAATTAACTATTAAAAGTAGGTGTTTCTTAAATGAGTGACGTTCTGTTAAAAACAATCTAAACTCGTTTATGTAAATGTAGGGTTGGATTTGAGGAATGCCAAACTATAAATGATTATCGGCTAAATCTATGTTAGATAGTCGCTCCTGAATAAGCTAAATAACACAATAAAACACATTAATAAACTAAATTTAAGGTATTTAATCTTGGATAAATACCTTAAATTAGGTGTGTAAAATTGCAAGATTTTTCGAGCTATTTTGCAAAAACTTGCAATTATTAGGAATAAGCTTTCAGTAAGAATGCTAGATTTGAGCCTAGGTATCTTTACAAAAGACACTCTCTTGCTTGATTTAAGCAGATTTCACCAAATTAATCTGTGAAAAAAGACTTTATAAGGAGCGACTATTTATTACACAAAAAGCATATTGAAGCCACAGTATTCATCTCCTTTTTTGAGATGATTAAAAAAAGACACTATAATCCCATTCCCAAACTGAAAGCGGGATTGTGAAAGCTCAAAGGCAATTTGCCAATTGACAGCTTCCGAATTATTTTTCTATGATTGTTTGATACGGCAAAACATTTTGGGTTTTAGGCATAAAAAAAACGTCCAATAAATTGAACGCTTCCTTAGTCATTGACAATTATATAATTTCAATCACTCAGTGTTTATAATAAACCATGCATTCAAAAGCCGTTTCCCGAACAAGCAGGAAATGGAGTTGGGGCTGGCGAAGTACAAAAGTGATATTTGAAAATTCAGTATTCATTTCTACGAATGTAGTGCTTTTAAACCTTCTGTGGAAATCTCACTAGCAAAACTCTTCGGAAGTGGCAAGAATTACAAATGACTTCCTGCCTTTATCATTCCAAATTTTAGCTTGTATTTGTTATGCATGCATAATATATTTGCGTTTCTTAAAAACTAATAACCAATAAAAACTAAAGTAATGAAGCATTCTTTGAGACTATTTTTTATTCTTCTCGTATTCGTATTTGCCTCGTGCGAAAATGAAGATGCCACCTCCTCTCTTATAGAACAGTTAAGCCCAGTAGAAGTCGTTGGATTTCAGCTCGTAACTCAAGATGCAGGCAGTCTCCCTAATGGGGTTTATGATGCATCCCTAGAAGAAAAATCCATTAAAGTAAGGGTTAAAAACCAAGAAATGAAATGGTTAATGCCTCAGCACGTGTCTAGTTCCTCTAAATTGGTACTATTCCATGAAGGAGTGAGTTATGAAGCCAATGTATATGTAAAAACATCTCCTGAAAAAATAGATGTAACTCGTTTTTTGGAAAAGAAAGGAGTTGGTTTGGGCTTTGATTTGAAAGATGTTCAGATCCTGACTACAAATGAACAAGAAATGTTAGCACAGTTTCTTAAGGTTAACGAATCACTAATTGAAAATGAGTTATCTATGAGAAATAAACTTTCCTTGGAGAACAAACGAGTAGCTACCACTTCATTGCCTGTGGGACAGAGTATTACTATTTCTGTAGAATCTTCTGATTACTGGAATGCTTCAGGTATAACTGTTAATTCTGGCGAGCAGTATAAGATTACAGCAGCAGGCACATGGACTGATTGGTATATTGATACAGATGCAAATGGATACAGCAATTGGTATCTCAAATTATTTACTCTCCTCAAAAGGTCGAAATATGAAAACTGGTTTAAGTTGATTGCTACCACTAACAGAAATCAGCAATATCCCATTGGTTCATCTTCTACTATCACTATAGGTCAATCTGGCGATTTGGATTTCTTCGCCAATGATGCCAATGGTTTTTACTGGAATAATTATGGCAGTATAGATGTCACCATAACTAGAATTCGATAAATTAGTTACAGTTTCTGTATAAAGAATCAAGAAAGCCATGAAGTTCGAATTTCATGGCTTTCTTGATTCTTTATCGCATTGTTATAAAGTAAGTTAATAGGAATTCTAGTTATTCTGGAATGAGATTTTGATTTCTTAGAAAAAAGTGTCGTAAGCTTAAATTATGGTGTGTAAAAGAATGTACATTGATTTTACACAAGTTCGCAAGAATTTCATTGATTTTTCCCATTTGCCTGTTACTTTGCTTCCTTACAGAAACAACCCACCCAGAATTGAATAAATCAAATCCTTTTGCTGATTATGCCGATGTTTGCCATGAAATATTTTCTCGGCATTTGCAGGCGTTTCGTCAAGTCCATATTTATTTACCTCCTAGTTATTCGGAGAGCGAGCAAAATTATTCTGTTTTATACATCAACGATGGACAAGATATGAAGCTTTTGAAACTGAAAAAGAAGCTGAATGCGCTTTATTTACTCAATAAAATAGAAGAAGTAATTGTAGTGAGCATTCCCGCAGGAAACAGAATGCAAGAATATGGAACGGCTTCACAGCCAGATTATCAGAAACGGGGAAGCTTGGCGGGGAAATACTCCAAATTTATTATCAATGAGTTGATGGCATTTGTGAATGCGCAATATCGCACTAAGAAACTGGCAAAAAGCACGAGCTTCATTGGTTTTTCTTTGGGTGGATTAACTGCTTTCGATTTAGTGTGGAATTATCCGATGTTCTTTGGAAAGGCAGGAGCTTTCTCAGCCTCTTTCTGGTGGCGGAGCAAAGCTTTTGAAGACGGATTCAAAGAAGACAAAGACCGAATCATGCATAATATTGTGAAAAAATCGAACCATAAAAGAGGATTGAAGTTTTGGTTTCAGGCAGGAACGGAAGATGAGAAATCTGACCGAAACAAGAATGGAATTATTGATGCGATTGACGACACATTGGACTTAATGAAAGAACTAAGACATAAAGGTTACAAAAATAAACTCGACATGCACTACGAAGAAGTAGAAGGCGGAGAGCATAATTACCAAACTTGGTCAGCCATTTTTCCCAAGTTCATGCTGTGGGCTTATGGAACAGAAAATTAAAGGAAAAAGGTAAGAATTTGTATCGTAACACTTCCATTTCTAAATCCACCAATCTATTATCTAAATCACAACTTTACTAATTTCCTATCTTACCATTTTACTATCTGAACAATGTTGAAACAACAACTCATAGACTCCATCCAGCAAATAGAAGATGAAGAAGCTTTGGCACAATTTGCCAAATCCTTAAAGAAGTTGGAGACAGAAGGCAAGAATGATTTAGCGGACTTGAAAACGTTGAAAGCGGAAAGAAAAGAGCTGCGAGCCGAAAAAGATAAAATCTACAATATCCTCTCATTCCATTTAGGAAGTCCATTGAGAACGCTCCAAGCACTTTCTGAAATGCTTTTGGGCGATTCGGAACGATTGGACAAACAAGGAGTTTTGGAGTTCAACAAACATTTGAATTCGCAGATTGAGAAACTGCAAGATTTAATGGGAAACCTTATTGACTGGTCGAGTCTGGAAGTCAGAAATTTCCAACAGAAAGAAACAGAATTTGACCTTTCGGAGTTGGTTGAAAAAGTGTTGGCAAAACATCAAAGTCAGTTTGAGAAGAAGCAAATCAGTTTGGAGATTGAATTAGAAAAAGACTTAAAAGTAAATGGAGACCAAGAAATGATTCGGAAATCTATTGAAAACTTATTGACCAATTCGCTCAAATTCACGCTTAAAGAAGGAAATGCAACTGTCTCCACCAAAAAAGAAAATGGGAAAGCAGTTTTTAGCCTGACAGATTCGGGAATTGGAATGAGCGGTGCAAAAATTGCCAATATTTTCAATCCAAGCAGAAAAGCCACCCAGAAAGGAACTGCCAACGAATTGGGCTTGGGAATGGGATTGATTGTCACAAAAGCCTATTTACAATTGCATGATTCAGAGCTTACAATAGAAAGTGAACAAGGAAAAGGAACGATGGTGAGTTTTGAATTACTGATTGTTTAAAATAATTGTAGCTGACAATCTCTAGATTGTCCGATGGCTTATTGTGAAAAACTAGAGTTTATCAGCTACAGAAAACAAATGGTTATCTAAATTAGTGATCTAATAATGAAAAAAATTATCAATATATTAATTATTCTAATTATTCCAATTTCTGGATTTGCAACTGGACAAGTAGGAGATAAATTGATATGGAACGGAGACTCATTAACCGTTTTTTCCAATCCATTAGAACTGCTTTATGATATTGATTCATTGAGACCCAAATTATTTGGAGAAAAAGAAGCTGGAGTGAATACAGCCTGTTGGCGTGGGTATATTGCTGAATGGACAATGATTGAAAATGATATTTATCTGACCAATATTTTTAGCTCTAATTATTACGATGACAGTATAAAATCCGATTTAAAAGCTGTCTTTGGTGCCGAATGCGAGAATGGTAAGGTAAAAGCAACTTGGATAACTGGAAAAATATTAATTCCAAAAAGTAAACTCATACATTACGTTCATATTGGGTACGAATCATTTTATGAAACCGAACAGGTATTAACTTTTGAAAATGGAATATTGACTGGAAAAGAGGAATATAATAACTCAAAATCATATGAATCAATATTTACTGAAAAGCAAGATAGTCTTCATAAATTTCTTTATACAAACATTGAATGGGGTAGAATTCAAAACTTAAAAGATGAAAAAGTAAGAGTTTTCATTTCAATCCAGTCAGGTAGAACCCGTAAGCCAGATAGCGTTTCTATTATAAGAGGTTCTGAAAATGAAATGTTAAATAAGGAAGCACTAAGGGTCGTTAATTTAATACCTGAATGGGATGTTTATTATAGACTTGGAAAAGTATATAGAAAGAAATGGACTATTCCAATTGTATTTAATGAACAAAAAAGGATGAAATACGCTCACTAATCAATGCGTAAAATAACAGCTTAAATAGCAGTAAACTTAAGGATTTTAGCGCACCTTAACTCTTCTGCAACTTGATAGAAAAGTGGAATGCAGTCGGTTACTATTCTTATACTAATAGTTATAAAGATGAATATATACGGAAAAGCATTCAGAATCAGTACTTTTGGAGAATCTCACGGAAACGGTTTAGGCGTAGTCATTGATGGTTGCCCAGCAGGCTTGGAGATTGACGAAGAAATGATTCGGATGGAAATGCAACGAAGAAAACCTGGGCAATCCAAAATTACCACGCAGCGAAAAGAGGAAGATGAAATCAAGATTTTATCTGGAGTTTTTGAAGGTAAAACCCAAGGAACTCCTATTGCCATGATTGTTGAGAATACTGACCAACGAAGCAAAGATTACTCTCATATTCATGACAGATTTCGTCCTTCTCACGCAGATTTCACTTATTTCGCTAAGTACGGATTCAGAGATTATCGAGGTGGCGGAAGAAGCTCGGCAAGGGAAACCTTGGCTCGTGTAGCAGCAGGTTCAATTGCCAAACAATTTCTCGCTCATTTCGGGATTGAATGCAAAGCTTATGTTTCACAAGTTGGAAGCTTGAAACTCCAAAAGTCTTACAAAGAGCTGGATTTGAGTAAGATAGATGATAATGATGTACGTTGTCCTGATGCGGAAACTGCTTCGGAAATGTTCGAGTTGATTGACCAAGTCAGGAAAGATAGAGATACGATTGGCGGGGTGGTAACTGGCGTAATCACAGGAGTTCCCGCAGGCTTAGGCGAGCCCGTTTTCGATAAACTCCACGCTGAATTGGGGAAAGCAATGATGAGCATTAATGCGGCCAAAGGCTTTGAATACGGGAGTGGATTTGATGGAGTGGAAATGAGAGGTTCTACCCATAATGATTTGTTCTACAAAGATGAGAATGGCAAAATCCGAACGGAAACCAACTATTCGGGTGGAGTGCAAGGAGGGATTTCCAATGGAGAAGATATTTATTTCCGAGTAGCCTTCAAACCTGTGGCAACAATTATGAAAGACCAAGCAAGTCTGAACGAAGCAGGCGAAGAAACTACCGTTTCTGGCAAAGGAAGGCATGACCCATGTGTAGTGCCACGCGCTGTGCCCATTGTAGATGCTATGTCAGCTTTAGTTATTGCCGATTTTCTACTCAGAAATCAAATCAGCTCAATAGAGAAGTTGAAAATGGAAAATTTATAGATTTGCAAATAGCAATCATTTTGTAATACTATTTACTCTACTACTATGTAGCGGACAACCTCTAGGTTGTTCGGAAGATAATTTCTACGAGTAAATCAACACATCATCAAATTACCGAATCATTAAATCAAAATACCATGAATAAAGCTGATTGGAAAACAGTAAAAGAGTTTGAAGATATCACCTATAGAAAGTCTGGCGGAGTGGCGAGAATTGCCTTTAATCGACCAGAAGTACGTAATGCATTTCGCCCAAAAACTGTTGGGGAATTATACAAAGCCTTTTTAGATGCTCGGGAAGACACTTCCATTGGTGTAGTTTTACTTTCTGGCGAAGGGCCTTCTCCAAAAGATGGTGGTTATGCTTTTTGTAGTGGTGGAGACCAAAATGCACGTGGCCATCAGGGTTATGTAGATGATGATGGAATGCCAAGACTGAATATTTTGGAGGTTCAAAGACTTATCAGATTTATGCCAAAAGTAGTGATTGCCGTTGTGCCAGGTTGGGCAGTTGGTGGCGGACACAGTTTGCACACCGTTTGCGATTTGACATTAGCAAGTAAGGAACACGCCATTTTTAAACAGACCGATGCAGATGTTACAAGTTTCGATGGCGGTTATGGTTCAGCTTATTTGGCAAAAATGGTTGGTCAGAAAAGAGCAAGGGAAATTTTCTTCCTCGGTAGGAATTATTCTGCTCAAGAAGCTTACGATATGGGAATGGTAAATGCAGTTGTTCCCCACGCAGAATTGGAAGATGAAGCTTACCAATGGGCGCAGGAAATCCTAGCAAAATCTCCAACCTCAATTAAAATGCTCAAATTTGCCTTCAACTTAACAGACGATGGCATGGTTGGGCAACAAGTTTTCGCAGGAGAAGCCACTAGACTTGCCTATATGACAGATGAAGCAAAGGAGGGTAGAGATGCATTTCTGGAGAAAAGAAAGCCTGATTTCAAGGATATAAAATGGATTCCATAGAGAATTCAGCAGTTTGAAAGTGGAAAATGCTACTTTATGGATATTTCGGCACAAGCGGACACTTGCGCCATGACTAACCCTACTTGTTTTGCACTACAATTCATCAGTAAAATAAAAAGCAACTATTACAGATTTCTAATAATGATTACAATATACGTAGAAGAACCTAGCGGAGAGAGAACGCCTATTGAAGCTCCAACCGATATGAATTTGAGCTTAATGGAGCTTTTAAAAGCTGCAGAATACAATATTATGGCAACTTGCGGGGGAATGGCAATCTGCGCCACCTGTCATGTAGAAGTTTTGGAAGGTGAAGATTTCTTTGAGCCTTCCGATGCTGAATTGGATATGCTAGACACACTTCCTGAAATTACTGATACTAGCAGATTGGCTTGTCAAATGAGATTGTCAGCTGACATGGATGGATTAGTTGTCAGAATTGCGGCAGATATGGAAGAGTTTTGAAATATGTGGTTTCCAAAAAAACTCAAGCATAAACGCTTGAACTAGAAAAAAGGAGAAAACCGAAGTTTATTAAACTTCGGTTTTCTCCTTTTTATTTCTTTTAACTTTTCTATCTATAGATAAGGTGCCATTGCTCCCTCAGTTGTTTTGTTCCAACTATTACTTTCTTCTTTGAAAGCTTTGAAACTCGCATAAATTCTTTGTCCAAACTCATCATCTTCAATCAATTCTTCAATTACTTCTGTGGAGTATTTCTTTAAAGAATCGAGTACAGATTTGGGGAATTCTTTGAGTTGAACTCCTTCATCCATCATTTTCTCTAGGAAGGCATTGTTCTTTGCTTCAAACTCGGAGAGAACTAAATGATTGTATTTGAGAGTAACCGACTCTACCATTTCCTGCAAATCGGCAGGAAGCTCTTCGTAGGCCTCTTTGTTGAGGAACATTTCAAGTGTAGTTCCAGGCTCATGCCAACCTGGGTAATAATAGTATTTTGCTATTTTATGGAAACCCATTTTGTAGTCATGGTAAGGACCAATCCACTCGGTAGCATCAATATTCCCTCTTTCGAGGTTGGTGTAAATTTCTCCACCAGCAACTGTAATTGCCGAACCGCCTGCTTTGTTGATTACTTTTCCTCCCAAACCGGGAATTCGCATTTTTAGGCCTTTAAAATCTTCAATTGAGTTAATTTCTTTATTGAACCATCCGCCCATTTGAACACCTGTGTTTCCTGCGGGGAAAGGAATTAGTCCGAATTGGTCATAAAGCTCTCGCCACAATTCCAATCCGCCACCATATAAAAGCCATGAATTCATTTGTTGTGCATTCAGACCGAAAGGCACAGAGGCAAAAAATACTGCTGCGGGAATGTTTCCAGCCCAATAATAAGACGCTCCATGACAGATTTGGGCAACTCCTTGCGCTACTGCATCGAAGGCCTCAAATGCAGGAACAAGTTCACCAGCTCCGTATACTTTTATTTTCAGTCTTCCGGACGACATTACCTCTAACTCTTTGGCAATATTTACCATCGCCTCTCCCAAAACAGGGAAATTTGGGGGCCAAGTGGTTACTGCTTTCCAGTTATAAACTTTTTGGGTGGGCGGTGCACCAAGTGTAGCGGTTTCTCCATTGTCTGGAATGCATGATGTAAAGAATGGTGCTGAAGCTATTGCTCCCACCGCCATTCCTCCTTTTCTTAAAAATTTTCTCCTCTCCATAAAAACCTGAATTATCGCCTCAGATTTGGCTTAATTAAAAATCTACAATGAGTTTCGCGCGGTTTGTTTCGTTCTTTTACAGAATTCAAATTGATTCTGCTACAATCTACATCAAAAGTAGATTTAAGAGGAACATCCCACCCAATTAAAACTTCATGAGAAGGCAAGATGTTCAGGTGCTTTATACGTTGGGCATTTTTGCTCTTGGGTTGTCGAATGCAGTAATATTAATCGCTTCTACGCTTACAATTTCTGGCACAGCACTTTTTACAGCTTGCTCAATACCCGCTTTCATAGTCATAGTTGACATTGGGCAAGAACCACAAGAACCTAGTAATTCTATTCTGACAACCATTTCATCAGTAATTTCAAGAACTTTCAAATCACCTCCGTCTGCTTCCAAATAAGGACGCACAGTATTGAGTGCATCTTCCACTCGTTTCTCTAAATCTGAATTGACTGTTTTTACTTCCATTCGATAATAATTTCAAAAATGCTTACTAAATTAGTTATTTCTGCTCACAGTATCAATTTATAACAGACAAAGTAATCAACTTATTGCTTTTTTTTAGTAAATTAAAGAATTCAACAAGCAACATGAGTGTCATTTTGTGCTAAAAAAAATAAGGAAACAAAAAAGGTTGTATATTTAAGTTACCAGACGAAAATATCTACTTTTATGTTTCCTACCATCAGTTCATTTCAAGTTCTATTAGAAACTACTTTGACAAGTTCAAATATAGGCATTCTATATTGTTTAATCGACAG
>JBLIFI010000080.1:0-13288 GCA_047633715.1 Flammeovirgaceae bacterium | reverse complement strand
GAGATGCGCCCTGAGATTTTTGTGTCAGAATATTTTTAAATTAGCAACATCAGTTTCAAACCATCATAAGTAAATATAGTATCAAAAAACACACAGTCATGACAGAAGAACAGAAAAAGAAAATTGGCAGGAAATTGAGTTTAGTTTTACGCCACAATCCACAAACTATCGGTATTCAACTCGATAACCAAGGCTGGACAGATGTAACTCTCTTATTGGAGAAATTCGGTAAAAAATTCGGAAGATTGAATTTGGCACAGTTGCAGGAAATTGTAGAAACCAATCCTAAAAAACGCTATGCCTTTAGTGAAGATGGCAAGAGAATTAGAGCAAGCCAAGGTCATTCGGTAGAAGTTGAATTAGGTTACGAACTACAAAGCCCACCAGAGTTCCTTTATCATGGAACTGCCACAAAAAACTTAGATTCTATCAAAAAAGATGGTTTACAGAAGAGGAATCGCCATCATGTTCATCTTTCCCCAGACGAGGAAACTGCTTTGAATGTGGGGAGAAGACATGGAAAGCCAATTATTCTTCCAATAAAATCAGGGGAAATGCACAAAGCGGGAATTAGCTTTTTTCGCTCTGAAAATGGTGTTTGGCTAACAGATTCTATTCCGTCAGAGTTTATTGACTTTGAGAATGCGAAGTGAGTTGAGTCGGCTCAACTATTTTTGATACACTCCAAAAGCCAAAAAAATCGGAGTTCTTCAACCCTGATTTTTTTGGTTATAGGAATTCCCTCTATTGAAAATACTCTTCATAAACAGCCAAATGTTTGTTTAAGTCCTCAAAAGAAGTCTTGCATTCATTCAAATCAGCTGATGGCATTTTTGTAAACTTAAGTTTCATGGGCACAAGGTAATTATGCAGTTGATTGTGCGCCTCTCCTTTCATCGTACATTTTTTGAAAATCATGTTAAACTCCGAGTTAAGGCTATCTACCAAGACTTTGTAAGACTCAACATTCTCCTTTTCAGTAAACGAGTTCATCAACTCAATCATATTATTAATGCCCTCAGTAGTCTCTGCGTTGGCAAGCCATCGCTCGCCATTATTCAATTTAACCTGTTCTTCCTCGTGAGTTGAAATTTCCTTGGTTTCAACTTTCTTGATGTCTTCTTGAGTTTTCTTTTTATCGCTTTCGCAAGAGATAGTTGCGCTAATTAATGCGAATAGCAAGATGTAGTGTTTAATTTTCATTTGTTTGAATGGTTTGAAATTGTTTTTTTGAGTTAGTTATAAGAATATAAATCTACGGGTTTTATAAACATCAAATGCGCATTTTCATTTCTTCCAGATGGAAATATTGCGTTATGCAAGTTGTTCTTTTTTTGAAATTGCATTTTCTAGCATTCTGATAAAACCTTTGAGTGGAATACGATGAACAAAAGCGGCTGTTCTCACACTTATGAATCTAGTGACCACTTTTCTAAAGCCATATCCGCCAACTTTTTTTACTCCAAAAATTTCCATGACCTCTGCAATGTCTCCATGTTCTTTTAGAATATCGGACACCATTGTTTTTGCTGTAATTTCCATACCAATAATTTGAAATTGTTTTTTACTAATTGTTTATCTTCGGCAAAGATAAACCGTTGACTATGGTCAATGGTCAAACAAAAAGCCAATTATTTTATGAAAATCGGGGAAATAGCAGAAAAAACAGGTGTTTCGAGAGATACAGTCAGGTTATATGAGAAGCTAGGGTTGCTAAGCAATGTAACAAGACCTTATGAATACAATAATTATAAGGATTATGGAATTGAAAACGTATTTCGTATTCAGACGATTAAGGAAATGCAAAGAATAGGTCTGAAATTGAAAGAATGCAAAGTGGTAATTGAAGCGTTGGTCAATAATGAAATGGGCGCAGAGAAGAGAAAACTATTCATTAACCATAAAATTGAGGAAATTAAAAAGAAAATCACCTCATTGGAGCAAATTAAGTCATTTCTTCAAGAACGGCTAGATAATGATTGTGCCTACACCAGCGAATCAATGATTGCTAAATTGAAAGGATGATGTTTTGAAAGAGAAAAGCATTCACGGTAATCGAATCACTAATTCCAACCCAGCTCCATTCCCAAAAACAAAAAAGCCAGCATTTTTCAATGCTGGCTTTTCTAATTCTTAATGCGTCATTCCACATTCTTTACAAAACTTTCGTTTGCCTCTTTTGCGTTTCTTAGGCTTCTTTTTATGCCCAAAATACATGGCATCCGTATATTTTGGGTCATTTTTTATTCTCTCTAGTTTTTTGTATTCTTTCCTTCTGGTTTCCGCAAAAGCATTTTTGGTTGGAGCGATATCGCCCTTTTTCATGCGTTTACTTGTTTTCTTAGATTTTTTACTAGCCACTTTTTCATGAGCACTTCCATCGTAAGTGGGGATTGTACTTCTGGCTTGCTTATTACTGGCAGTATTCGTTTTTTTAGAACATGCCGAAAGACTAAAAATGAGTACCAATAGGCAAACTCCAAAAATATTTTTTGCAAATTTGTTCATATTCAATTGTTGTTTTCTTGAGTTTGAGTAAAAGAGTTTAAATAATTAGCCCCAAAAAGCGCAGGAAGTTTATTTGTCAAGAGTGGCTATAAAATTTAGCATAGTGCTAATTATGGTCAATTTTATAGGTGCTTTTGGCGGATAAAATAACAAGCTAATTGGGGCTAATTATTTATTATCTTTTACTGGATAAATCTGGAATTAAAAAATCCAGACAAATTCTTTATTTTAAAATACTTTTTATGGAGTGAATAGTTATACATTTCGCTAACTCGGTTGATTACTTATTTTACGCAGTTCATAGTTTCTTTGCTTTAAAACTCCAACCATTTAATTTTTGTAAAATCGTAGCTCGTACATCTAAAATCGTACATTTATTTATGCCAATTTTGAATCGAATCAAATTCTTGTTTCTAGTTTTTCTGGTCGGATTGAGTGGTTTTGCAACTGCTCAATACAAAATCAGCGGAATTATTACCGAGAAAATCTCTAAAGAAACTCTTCCGTTCACTCACATCATTATCAATAAAGGCGAAAACCATGCCTTTGCCGATATTGGTGGCAAATTCTCGGTCGAATCGTCCAAGCCCATACACACTTTAACATTTAAGAAGGATTTGCATCAACTGCTAGAGCTGGAAGTCGATAGATTCAAAAAATCAGTTCTCTTGAAAGTGGAAATGACCCAAAATAGCGTATTCACTTATGCTAAGGAAACTGATATGAAATCCTTTACGCTGATGCAAAAAGTCTTTGCGGAAAAAGAGACATACAATCCTATGAATTTTACCGACTTTTCCTATAAATCCTACAATAAGTTTACGCTCGATTACGGGAAAGTTGAGAAAGTCCACAGCATGGTAAATGGGTTTTTGAAAAAATTGAAATTTGTAGATAAGTTTTTAAAATACACATTATTCGATAACCAACATCTCTTCATGATGGAATCGGAAACCAACCGAAACTATTTCAACGATGAAAATCATAAGGAATATGTGTTGGCTTCCAAAGTTTCGGGAATTGAGAAACCAACCATTTTTGCGCTAACTTCGCAACTGCAACCATTCAGTATTTACGAGCCAGAAGTTTCCTTGTTGGGAAGCAATTATTTCGGGCCATTCACAAAAAAGCCTTTCCATTGGTATCGTTTCGAGATTGTGAATACCGCTTTTGTGAAATCCGACACAGTTTATACTGTAAAATTCAACCCGAAAAATGAGAACAGGATTCAGTTTCTGAAAGGCTATTTATACATCAATTCCGATGGTTATGTAGTGAACTACCACGAAGTTTCCCCAGCTATTGAACCAAAAATCAGTACGCGCTATTTGGAATCCTACCAAAAAGATTCTAGCGGGAAATGGATACCCAACCGAATTACCACAGGCGTAGTCCGCAACCAAATCAGCACTACAAGCGGAAAAGTAGAAGCTTTCAATCGAACTCAAATTCATGACATTCAGCACAATGTTGGGTTGAAAAAGAGTGAGTTCGATGAAATTGCCCTGACTTACGAAAATACAGAGCGGAAATCGGGAGATTATTGGCATGAGTTCCGAAAAATTCCTTTTACCGAAGCCGACTCGCTTACTTATCTTTATTACGATTCTGTGGGAAGTGTCAAGAATTTTGAACGAGTTATCCGATTCGGAGAAGGCTTGTATTATGGCGAGCTGCCATTTAAGAATGTAGATATTCTGCTCGGAAAAGTATTCGATGTCAATCAGTTTGAAGGAATTCGGCTGGGAATGGGCATGCAGACCAATGAAAGACTTTGGAAAAGAACAAGCATTGGAGGTTACTTTGGCTATGGTTTCAAAGATGATTTGTGGAAATATGGTATTTTCAGCCGATTCACGCTCACAAAAACACTCAATACTACGCTGACAGTTTCCCATACCAACGATTTACTGGAAGGTGCTCACACAGAATTTGCCTTTGACAGTCCGCAGTTTTCGAGTGAATCGCAACGTAGGTTTCGGGTTCTCATTAAAGACAAAGTAATCAGAAACGAAGTCGCTTTGGAATTTCGACCGTTCAAATTTATGCAAATGAGAGGTGGGATTTTGCAAGATAAACTCACTCCGCAGTATGACTACAGTTTTGAACCTTCCAATAATGAGGTTTATCGGTTTGGAGAATTCCGGTTGGGAATGCGTTTTGCGTATGGCGAACATTTTATGAAATCGGTCTATCGGAAAATTTCTTTTGGTACGGAATGGCCAATTCTATGGTTTCAGATTGCCCGTGGCTACAAGAGTTTTCTGGGTGGAGAGTTCGATTACACAAAGCTAGATGCAAAACTCCAAAATTCTGTTCGTTTGGTTGGGCTCGGAACTGCGCATTTCCAACTGCGAATGGGCTATGTGCTTGGCGAAGTTCCTTACAGCCGACTTTACAATAACTTAGGTAGTTTCCGTGAATTGGCCGCCATTGCCCGAAACAGCTTTGAAACGATGGGCTACAATGAGTTTCTTTCCGACCGACATATTTCGTTTTTCTACAATCATAATTTTGGAGATTTACATATTCGGAAACTCAAAAAACAACCCAGTTTCGAAATGGCTCACAACTTTGGAGTTGGCTCACTCCAAAACCCAGAAGCACATAATTTCGATTTCAAAACCATGGAACAAGGCTTTTTTGAATCGGGAATTTATATGAACAATATTTTTGTTTTATCTGGATTTGGCTTAAATATAGGCTTGGGAGCAGGCATTTTTGCCCGATACGGAAAATATGCTTTTGAGGATAATTCAGATAATTTTGTGTTTAAAGTGGCATTGGAGTTGAAGATTTAATTAAGAAAGAAGAATGAAAAAGAGAAAGGAAGAAGGAGGAAAGAGGAAGGAGGAAAGAGCTTGGATTACAGGATTTATCCTGTCGCTCGCTTCCAAGCGAGTGGCGTATTGATACGGCTTCCAGCCGATATGGCACATTATAACTATCAAACATGAAAAGTAATCGTACTTTCGCTTTTATTGTCATTTTTTGATTTTACCCCATTAAAGTAAGCACTTTTAATAACTTTGTATCAGTAGAAAAATCTGTAACAAACAGTAAATTTGCATTCAAATAGCAAAATCCAACAGACAAAATCATAAAATCCAACCAATATGTTAGCATTGCAGTTGCAAGATAATCCTACTGAAACATTAGTTTTACAAGAAGTAGAAACGCCAAAAATTGCTCAAGGGAAAGCCTTGGTAAAAATGAAAACCGCTTCACTCAACCACAGAGACCAATGGATTCGAGAAGGGAAATACCCTGGGATTCAGTTCGATACAACTTTGGGTTCAGATGGTTGTGGCGTGGTGGTTTCCGTGGGGAGCGAGCAGGATTCTGCTTGGGTAGATGAAGAGGTAATCATCAACCCGAACATAAATTGGGGCGAGAGTCTGGATTTCCAAGGCGAAGATTACCGCATTTTGGGGAATCCTGACAATGGCACTTTTGCAGAGTATTTGGTAATTGATATAGACAGATTAGAGCAAAAACCAGCTCATTTGACTTCTGAAGAAGCTGCTGCGCTTCCTTTGGGCGGATTGACCGCTTTCCGAGCCACTTTCACACAAGCCGAAGTGAATGCAGACGATACAGTTTTGATTTCTGGTTTTGGTGGAGGAGTGGCGCAATTTGCTTTCCAGTTTGCCATTGCCGTTGGCGCAAAAGTATTTGTGACTTCAGGAAGTGAAGAGAAAATCACCAAAGCCATTTCGTTGGGCGCACTAGGCGGAGCGAATTACAAAGAGGAAGATTGGCATAAAAGATTGCAAAACGCTTCGGGCGGTTTTACAAAAATTATTGATAGCGCAGGAGGCGATCAAATGAACTTGCTAATTCGCTTGTTGAAACCTGCGGGAAGATTGGTTTTCTACGGAGCAACTTTAGGTTTGCCCGAAAACTTGGATTTGCACAAAATATTCTTCAAGCAACTCCGAATCCAAGGTTCTACTATGGGAAGCGACCACGAATTTTCCGAAATGCTCGACTTCGTAGAGTCCAATAAAATCCGTCCATTGGTAGATTCTATTGTACCATTCAAGAAAATAATTACTGCTTTCGACAAAATGCAGGCTGGAAATCAATTGGGCAAAATTGTGATTTCTATCGAAGATAAAACACAAGTCAAATCCAGTATGAAACAGTCTGTTTCCAAAGTGAAAGATTTCTTTAGCGGAATTTTTAAAAAGAAGGAAAGTAAAAAGAGTGAATAGTTGCTGTTTTTACTGACTTTGTTTAATTGATGTAAACTCGACTACTTCCAATGCCCAAAAACGAAGAAATCCACCAATACTATAATCAGCTTGCTTCTGAGTATGATTCAGACCGATTTGGGAACTCTTATGGACAATTCATTCATGCCCAAGAAGTGAACTTGCTTTCAAAGCATATTCCCAAATCTGAAACTGAAATCAGAATCTTGGATTTAGGCTGTGGAACGGGGAGGCTTTCGGAGTTTGCTACTGATGGCTTGGATTTCAGCGAAAAAATGTTGGAAATTGCCCAATCCAAACACCCAGAAAAGCAATTTCATTTAGGTTCAGTTTCGGAAACTACTTTCGAGGAGAATACTTTCGATTTTGTTTTTTGCTTCCATGTTTTCATGCACTTGTCAGAAGTGGAAATTGAGAAGTCATTGGCTGAAATCCATCGAATTTTAAAACCAAATGGCATATTTCTGTTCGACATTCCCTCGGAAGCGAGAAGGAAGTTGCTAGGGAAAACGGTGGAAGGTTGGCACGGAGCAACTAGTTTTTCGGTGGAGAAGTTGAGAAACGAATATCAAGAGAAATGGAATTTTCTTGAGCATGAGGGAATTATGTTCTTCCCAATCCACACCTTTCCAAAAGCTATTCGGCAAAAAATGTTGAAACTCGATTCGCTTATCAATCGAACCTTTCTGAAAAAGTGGGCTTCTTACAATTTGGTAAAACTGCAAAATAAAAAGGCACTCTAAATGAACGCCTTATCATAATACCAATTGATTATTTACTATGTTGTTTGTGAGCTGGTGGATGAGATTTTGGTTGCCATGTCTGATTTGGAACAGCAGAACATGAAGCCAAGAACAAGGCACTAGCGAAGAATAAAGCTATTTTTTTCATAAGTATGGTGCAGTTATAATTAAGGTTCTTTTGATTATTATACTCCAAAACTAGCCACTTTGTTGTAACAACTGTAAGTATTCTCTGTGAAGCGTAATATCATTCGGTAAACTGCGGAAGTTGACGTTCAAGCAATCGATATGAACAAATAGCAGCGGTAATTGTCAATACATGAGCCTATGATGCAAGCGTTCGTTTGTGCCTTTATTTCCAAGAATAGCATTACTGTTTCGCACTACACAAATAGTACTATTAGTTTTCCGAAAGAAAGTTTGTTTCCAACTGGGGTTTTATAGTTTTGCGCTATATGAAAACCATTATTTACTCACAGCAAATCTGATTGAATCATGAAAGCTTTTTCAAGAACAAAAGTAGGCGTTTTAGGTGGCGGGCAATTGGGCAGAATGCTCATTCAGTCGGGAATCAACTTCGATATCCAATTTAAAATGTTGGATTCAGATGCACAAGCACCTTGTGCTCAAATTGCACAAGAGTTTGTTCATGGCAGTTTAATGGATTTTAAAACTGTGGTAAAGTTTGGACAAGAACTCGATGTGCTTACCATCGAGATAGAGAAAGTAAATGCAGATGCTTTGGAAGAGTTGGAAAAGCAAGGAAAGAAGGTATTTCCACAATCTCACATTATCCGAATGATTCAGGATAAGCGACTCCAAAAGCAATTTTATAAAGATAATAAAATCCCTACTTCAGATTTCGTGCTGATTGATTCGCTTAAAGAATTGGACAACTATTCTGATTGGCTTCCTGCGGTTCAAAAATTGGGCAGAGATGGCTACGATGGACGAGGAGTGCAAATGATGCGAACTCCATCAGATTTCAAAAAAGGATTTGAAGAGCCTAGTTTACTAGAGAAAATGGTGGAGATGGAAAAGGAAATTGCCATCATTGTCTCCAGAAATGAAGCTGGGGAAATTAAGACATTTCCAGCTGTAGAATTGGTTTACCATCCTGAACATAACTTGGTTGATTATCTGATTTCTCCAGCAGATATTCCTGCGGAAATAGAACAAAAAGCGAAGGAAATCACGATTGATTTAGTTGAAAAACTCTCTTTTGTAGGCATTTTGGCTGTGGAACTATTTTGGGCAAAATCTGGCGAAATTTTGGTCAATGAAATTGCTCCACGCCCACACAACAGCGGACATCAAACGATAGAAGGAAATTACACTTCGCAATACGAGCAGCACTTACGAGCAATCCTGAATTTACCACTTGGCAATACGGAAATCAGGCAAGTTTCTGCCATGATAAACATATTAGGAGAAGAGGGTTACACAGGAAAAGCCAAGTATGTGGGAATGGATGAAATACTGAAAATGGAAGGCGTTTACCCACATTTATACGGAAAGGAAATCACAAAGCCATTTAGGAAAATGGGTCATGTTACTATTTTAGGAAAAAACAGGGAAGATGTTTCTCAAAAAATTGAGCATATAAGGAACAACTTGAAGGTTATTTCTCAGTAGAGAAAACTCTACGATTTGAATAATAAATAGCCTGCAACCACAAAAACTATTTCAGCAAAAGCAACTACCACAAGTAAAGATTGATTTGAAACTTGCTTTACCTCTTTGAAATTGGCAACTTCTGTGCGAGCGTTGTGAGTGGAACTGTTCATTCGTGCTTGTTTGGTTTCCTAACTATATACGGAAATAGCACCTGAGGGTTACTTTTAGAAGAAGATTTTTTTGCCTAAAACTCTAAAAATTGGTTATTTGAGTTAGAACTACAAAAAAAGCCTTGGCAAAATGCCAAGGCTTACTCGAATATTATAAAAGTCTTACCGACTATTTTGGTCTTGCTTCTTTAACAATAATAGTTCTTCCATCTAGGTCAGTTTCGTTCAATGCCATGATCGCTTGTTCAGCTTCTTCATCGTGAGGCATTTCAACAAAACCGAAGCCTTTAGAGCGTTGAGTTTCTCTGTCCATAATAATTTTGGCAGAAGCTACTTCTCCAAATTGTTCGAATGCTTCAAGTAGCGCATCATCACTCGTAGCGTAGTTTAATCTTGCAACAAAAATGTTCATCTCTAAAATAAATCAATGAGTAAAATATATGAATTGTAAAGTGAATTTGGAAAATCAATACTGACTTTCTCTTCAAATTCATTCACACAACAAATATACAATTTTAAAACTCAAAACAAGATGTTTGTTCCCAGCACTATACAATTGTGAAAATCTGATCCTCGTTATATTTTAATTGGTATTACTCATTCAAACTCCAATTGTAATACATATAATCAACTTTCGCCTTCTTGTTGATTTTGACTTTGGAGTATTTGTTCAGAAAGTCAATAATGTCTCCATCATTTTCGAAATCTCCTTTAAACCAATTAAAAATATTGGAGATTTCTACCTCATTAGCAGAAATCTTGTTTTTAGATTTATCATTCACAAAGTCCTTGGCTTGGTCTTCCATTTGGTCTTGTACTTTTTCGGCTGTGTAGGCTTCATTTCTCAATTTCGGACAAGAAACCGAAGCACAATTAATGGTAAAGTGAATCCGTGGCTCTTCAAAATCTTTCCTCAAAATTTTGTGTTCAATTTGATGGAGCGAAAAATCAACATCCTCAATTTTGAAAAATTCTTTTTTCCAAACCGTACTGATTCCCGGAATTTTGATAGTTGGATGCAAATCTTGAATGCTTTTCAGCGGATAATTATCTACAATCAATTTGACGGCAAATCCATTGTAGGCATTTATCCAATAGGCTAATTTCTGATTTTCCGACCATTCATCTGTCGGAGAGTTTTCGCTGATAGTTTTCAAATAGCCTTCCAACTTTGCTCTCTCCGAATGAATTCCCTTGTAATCAACTTTGCCGGCTGCACTCACATATTTTTTGAGCAAATCATTCCAAGGTTCGTGGCTTACCTGCGCTTGGGTAAATTGCAAGTTGAAGGCAACCAATATGAAAGCTAAAATCGTATTCTTCATAAGAATCGTATTTGAAAAAAGTTACCAGAAAAGTCCAAAAACTTATGCTGGTAACTCTTGGAAAAAAAAGATTATGTTTCGCAAACTAGTGCATTAAATCTTAAGTTTGCGCCTGTATTTTTTGGCATTAAAACTCCATTCTACGGGCTTGACTAAAATATCGTTATAGTATGAGATAAATTCTATGATATTGTTTTCAAGCTCATCCACGGAAGGAAACTGCCCACATTTAATTACTTTTCTTTGAAGAATGGCAAACCAGTTTTCTATCTGGTTCATTCAAGAGCAATGCTTGGGTGTATACAGAAAACTGATTCGATGGTCTTTGTTTTCTAAAAACACCATCCTACTTTTTTGGAAGTTTTGTACCCTATTTCCTGGGGATGCCTGCCTTCATACTTCTTTCTTTGTCCTGCGCCCATTCCCAGGGCTGTTAAGTCGCCCTTTTGCAAACTCAATTTTCCGCCTTTTTTAACAAAAAAATAACTAAAAATTATTTTTTAATCGTTTTTAATATTTTTTTGATGCAGATTTTACAGGGTTATGTGATTTTTATGTAATAAAAAATATTATTATTCACAATAAAAACCCTTGTAGAAGCATGACTTAACAGCCCTGCGCCCATTCCTGAGGCAGAAACAACGCTTCATCTATCAAGCTCGAACGCTTGCCATTGCACAAGCTCAAATAGGCTACCACTTGGCAGTTGTCCACCTTACCTACGCTCCCAGCATATTGCCGAGCCACTCCAACCGAATGCTTGCCTTTTTTCACATGGCTACTTTCGTCTATTATCATACCTGTCAGTTTGCCCGTCTTGCTCTTTTCTTTCTCCAGCAATGCACTCACATCCTGACCGACCTATTGAATTACCTCTTCATAACTCCAAGGTGAATTGGATAAAAAATGTTGGTATTGGTGGTAAGTGAAAGAGATTAAATAAAGTGTGCCATTATCGCAGTTTATTTTTGAGGTCGGGCTACATTAGCTAGTCTAGCGGTTTCCCGCTGGGACAAAAATAGTAGGCATAGCATCGCTACGGCTACTATTTTTAACGAAGAATAGGCCAAGAAGAAACAAGTATAATGGAGGTAGTTATTTAATCTCTTTCACTAAGGCATCCTGCCATCCTTTTCTTCCATTCTTTCCATGTTCGCTTTTCCTTTCTCACAATTCAACAAGCCTTGAAGGTAACTCCAGGCTTGCGTACTTACATTATTTCGATATACGGTAAACTTAGCCTTGTAGGGAACAAAGTAGCTACCTATTTTACTCCTATAACCGACTTGTACTTCATTACTTTTAGCTTCATTCCTATAATGCTAGACATTTTAGTTTTTGGATGCAAGCGTGGACGCTTGCATCAGTTGAACCGTGCCTGTCAGAACTGAGGTTCTGACAGTTTTCAGATTCTCAAATCCGAGGAAAATGAAAAATGTCTAGCATTATACTTCATTCCTTAAAGGTTGTAATTTTTGAGGACTTTTCTCTACTCTATTTCTAGAGTCTTAAAGTAGAACTAAGGAAAATACTAAAACAAATACATTTTTAGTATTACATAAAACGATTTAAAAAAAGACAAAATAATCAACCATCACACTAAAATAGAACTACCAATTTACATTTTAAAACCATCAGAGAATGAGAAAAAACAGACATCTCCTGCAAAGTATGCCAAGGCACAGCGCAGTTTTAAGAAATTCAGACTGTGTTTTGAGAAAACGCTGGCAAGGACATGTTCAGAGATGCTAGTGTTCTGTCAATATGAGGATGTTGGGTAAATTTATATCTTTGCGTAAAAAAAGATGAAACTATACCGAGTTACCCTTTCGTCCGAAGAAAAACTGGAGTTGCTAGAATTAATAAAGTCGGGCAAATACAAGAATACGAAGCAAAAGCGCGCACAGGCTCTGCTGGCAGCCGATGAGAGTGAGGGAGGAAAGAAGATGAAGGATATTGAAATTGCCAAGGCTTATGATATTCGAGTCAGGACAGTAGAGCGATTACGGCAACGTTTTATATTGGATGGCTATGAGATAGCACTGCACGGAAAGCCTCGTGATATTACCAAAGAAAAGCGGTTTGATGGTCGCATCCAAAGTCATTTGCTGGCTTTGCGCAGTAGTGGTGTCCCTGCGGGTTACAATAGTTGGACTCTGCGCCTACTCTCGGATAAGATGGTGGAACTGGAATATGTGGAATCCATCAGCCATGAGAGTGTGCGCCAAATTTTAAAAAAAGCCCAATCAAACCTTGGCAGGTGAAGTCATGGGTCATTCCAAAAGCGAGTCCAGAGTTTGTGTGTGCCATGGAGTCAGTCTTAGATGTATATGAGCGTCCATATGACCCATTATTTCCTGTGGTAAATTTAGACGAATCCCCCAAGCAACTAATCGGGGAGGTTCGTAAAAGCTTTACTGACAGTAGGGGCATTATCCATCAAGATTATGAATATGTCCGTAACGGAGTTGTGGACATGTACATGATAATTGAAGCATTGGCAGGCAGAAGAAGGGAAGTCCATATTGAGGATTCCCATGACAGATTGACTTATGGGAAAGTAATTGCACATATAGTAGAGCATAGGCTGTACAAAAGAATAAAAAAAGTTCCCCGTATTTTTGTGTTAGTACAACACCAAAAAAACGAGGAATATGTCACAAAGACAAGCTAAAGATAGTGCAAAAAAGTGGAAAGCCAAAGCTGTA
>JBLIFI010000079.1:0-13305 GCA_047633715.1 Flammeovirgaceae bacterium | reverse complement strand
TCCCAGTATGTTTGTTGTAAAGTACAAAATAGACATGGCCTACAGAATAAGTTACAGCAACATTGTTCTCGTCAAAACCTAATTCGTAGGCAATTAGCTCCCAACCATCTTGGGGCTGAACATCAGGATTCTCTAAAAAAGCACCTAAAGGACCATTTGTAACTTGTGCAAATGGGGCGCGTATAGTGGTAGCGTATGGTAAATTTGAAGAGTTGACATTGTACTCTACAGAAGTCCAGTCGTAAGCATTATTTTCTTTACTAGGCAATTCCAAATTAATGGAATTATCAAAATTATTTCTAGGGTCAGTAGTGATTACCTTAACCTCAGGTGTACATTGTGAAAGTACCTTACTCATATTGCCATAAGATAGCAATATAAGAAGGGTAATAGTTATATAGTTTTTCATAATTATTCAATTCTTTTTCCGATAAATTTTAATGGTATCCTTTCAGAATTTATATCCTTATTGCTACCAATAGTATAATCAATTGTGAGTATGTCTCCTGTTTCGTCTAGCCTAGCCCAACCTCTAGGGTCTTTGCAACCATCTACTTCATAGCTGTAAGTATCCCTGCTATAACCTAAATAGAGTATTTTGTATGATATCCGAATCGGAGCAGAAATATTTTTTTTAACGAAATCACAGCCTCTATTTATATTTATAGATTGGATTCCTCTGATTGGGTCATCTACAAATCTAACATTGAATGTATCCATAGGAGCATTCTGCAGAACGCCTCTGTAGTCTCCAAAAAACAAACCTGCTCTATCTTTTACTGTCAAGTAACGATAAAGAGTATCTACTCCATCGTCATTTAGAATACAAGGGTTTCTCGCTCGTCTTCCTATCATTCTGATTTCTAAGTTATTGACAAGGTCGGGGAATCTTAAACTGAATTCTGTGCCTTTAAATACTCTGTCATCAAAACCTATTTTCCATTCAGCATAATAATATTCAACTGGAGCTACAAAACCAACTAATTGGAAGTCAAAAACCGTGTCGGTTGCAATCAATGTGTCTTTAGTGTCAAATGAGTCTATATAGAACCTTGTACCCATGCTGAAAGTAGTCGGAGCTTTTTCTTCTCCATTACAAGGATTCAGATTCTCATCATCACAAGCTTGCAACTGCCAAATTATGGCAGTTGCAAATAGCATATAAATTAGCTTTTTCATAATTTCTTATTTTTTCTCTAAAGATTCTACTCTGTTTTTCAACGCTTCGTTCTCTTTCTTCAAATCAATCATGTAAAGTGTCAGTTCCTCAATTTTTTGGAGCAACACTGCATCCATTTTACCTAAATTATGTCCGTTGCTGTCCATTTCTTTGGCAGAAGGCACTTCGGGCAAGTGTTTGTTTTTGCTGATGAATTGCTCTACTTCCGAAAGCGAACGTAAGTTGTAAGTAGGCTCAAACACATAATCGGGCCAGTTGGCTTCAGTTTTGTACTTTCTCGGCTATCATCCCTCCGCCTACAAACAGTTTATAGTCAGTCAGAGAAGTAGTGGAAAGAATTGAATTGTCATCTAGCGCAATGCCAAGCTTTCCGCTCATTTCTATGATTCCGTTTACAGTTCCACCAGAACCTGCTGAAATTGGTTGGCCGTTTACGAGAATTTCGGTGGCATTGATAGTTCCTGCGACATCTAATGTGTAATTGGGAGATTTACCAATACCAACAAATCCTCCGTAATAAGACACATTGTTTCCTGTTTTGTCCCAAACTCCATTTTTGAGAATAGATCCATTGACCAAAAAATTACTAGCATTTACAGAACCTATAATATCTAAAGTATATGATGGCGAGGATGTTCCTATTCCTATCCATCCATTACTAGATGACTGAACTCCTGTTGCGGGGACAAATAAAGTTGTCTGGAGGGGCGTAATAATCCTTCTTTCTAAGTTATCTTGGCTAAAAGATAGATTTGATAACAAAATTGCGACTGCAAAAAAAAATAACTTTTCATCTTTGAAACTAGGTTTATATTAAAATTTGTTTGTAAACTTTCGCAAAGCTAATGGGGGGGGGTAGAAGTAAAAGTTTTTGGAAAGAATTTTTTTATACGTTAACAAAATTCTTTAGATTGTTATATAATTGCTTTTAAATATGATTATTTACTTGTAAGTATAATACGTTAAATATATGAAATTATAGTTACATAATAAATCCCCGACATCTTAAAGATGTCGGGGATTTATTATATTCCTTTTCTAATTCCTCATTCCAAACGCATGAAAAACTTTGTGACTCTGTCTTCTCTGTAGAAATGATTCAATCTGTTCAATCTCAAAACTGAAAGTAAATAAACGGCTGGCTTTCAGACGTTTTTAATTGAAAAAGCAACAAGGCGAGCAAAACAATTACCATCGCTTTGGCAAAATCTGGTGCATGACGGAAATGGTTTTGCAAATCAGTTTTCCAATTATAAGGAAGCCAATGAAGTAGGAAACCCAACAGAATTACGGCAAAAATCTTTGCATAACCCGTCAGCATTTCGAGAATCAGTTCGGGGTGGAAAGCGAATGCCATTTGGTATAAAACCTGCTGTACTTTCTCCATATCATTGGCTCTGAAGAAAATCCAGCAGAAACAGACAAAATGGAAAGTGAGCACTCCCATGAGGAAATTATAGATTGGATGTGCCTTCTTTCCTTTTGAGCCAATCAACTCCATCCATAATTTGTGTATTGCCAAGGCGACTCCGTGCAACGCTCCCCAAATAATGAATCGGATGTTCGCTCCGTGCCACAATCCGCCTAGGAACATGGTAATGAAAAGGAATATATAGGTTTTTACACGCCCTTTTCGGTTTCCGCCCATTGAGATATACAAATAATCTCGCAACCAAGTGGAGAGGGAAATATGCCAGCGTCTCCAAAAATCTGTAATGCTATTTGCCTTGTAGGGCGAATTGAAATTGAGTGGTAAGCGAAAACCTAGCAATAAGGAAACGCCAATGGCAATATCTGTGTAGCCCGAAAAATCGCAATAGATTTGGATTGCATAACCGTAAGTTGCTATCAGATTCTCAAAACCAGAATAACTGCTGGGTTCGGCAAAAACTCTATCTACGAAATTGAGTGAAATATAGTCGGAAATGACAATTTTCTTGAATAATCCAGCCAGAATCAGATAGATAGCTCGGGAATATTCCTGCTCTTTCAGCTTGAATGGCTTATAAATTTGTGGCACAAAATCGGAAGCTCTCACAATTGGACCTGCCACGAGTTGCGGGAAAAAGCTGACGAAAAAGGCAAAATCCAATATATTTTTTACGGGTTTTACGTCTCCTCTATAAATATCTACCGAATAGCTAATGGTTTGGAATGTGTAAAAGGAGATTCCCACAGGCAAGGCGATTTTAAGAATGTCTGCGTCTGTCCCAAAAAGGCTATTCAATCCTAAAGCCAAATAGTTGGTGGTTCGTAAATCTGTCAGGAAAGTAGTGTTGAGCAAATCGGTAAAGAAATAGGCGTATTTGAAGTAAGCCAACACCGATAGGTTCACGAAAACACTCAATCCAACCAACCATTTACGCTTTTTCTGGTCGGAGGAGTTGAAAATTGCTCCTCCAATGAAATAATCTACAATGGTAGAGAAAATGAGAAGCAGGAAATAATAGCCGCTCGAAAGGTAATAGAAATAGATGCTGAACGCCAAAAGGCAGTAATTCCGCAGGTTAATTTTTTGGGAATTGAATGTGTAGAACAGAATCAGAAAACCGAAATAGACCCAAAATATGCCATTCGTGAATAGCAAAGGTTGGCTTTCGTTATAAAGAAACTGTTCGAGCATTTGGAGAATGTATGATTTTAGAGGTACGATTTACGATTTGAAAAAAACAGTAAGAGAAAAGCCTACATAAAGGTTCAAAGATAATTGAGTTCGGCAATATTCATACAAAAAGAAGATGATTTCATTGTGTGGATTGGGAATCAGTTCAAATCCAGACAAAATCATACAATTGTTTCCGAAAGCGGGAGATTTCCACCAAATTTGCAGGAAACCCACATTTTGAACTATGAGACCTCCGAAGGTTGTTGGCGGCAGAACCGAAAGCGTTACCATCAAATTGAGCAAAGACGAAAAGTTATTGCTCAAAACGATTGCGGGAAAAATGAACGCCAGCCAAGCCGATATGCTCATGTGCGCCATTAAAGATTTAGCTCTAAAACATGGGCTGAAATTGGAGAAGAAACAACTTGAAATTTTTGAGTAAACCCACAACTTTTATATCTTAGAAAATCACTTCCTCACTATTCTAAGGAACGGGGAATAAATAAATGCGTGTTTTGTCGCAGTTTATTTTTGAGGCTAGTTTAGGCAAAAAAGTTTTGCATAGCACCGCTACGGCACACTTTTATACCCGCAATGGAATTGGAAGAATAGCCCAAAAAGAAACAAAAGAAAGTAGCATCTTATTTAATTTCCGTTCCTAAGATGAATCCAATCCATATTCTTTCCAACCAGATAGACGAATTGAATCTTTGGGAAAGCAAAATTTCTCTGAAAAGAAACGATTTTTTGAAACTTGGAGGTAGCACAGACACCAAACTTTATTATGTTTTGAACGGAAGCTTGCGAATGTTCGTGATGGATAAAAGTGAAGAACTCACTATAAGATTTGGCTATAAAGATAGTTTTGTGGCTTCTTTGGACTCATTCATTTCCGAAAAGGAGTCTGATTTGTATATTCAGGCAATCAAAAAGACCGAACTGAAAGTAATCAGCAAAAAACGGTTTATAGAATTTGTGGAGAGTACACCTGAAAACCATAAAATTTGGATTGAGATACTTTCCCAACTTATTCAACAACAGATGGAGAGAGAACGAGATATTTTGACCACTTCGCCTGTGGAAAGATACAAGAGAGTTTTGGCAAGAAGCCCGCAACTTTTTCAGGAAATTCCACTAAAACACATTGCTTCTTATTTGCGCATGACTCCTGAAACCTTATCGAGAATTAAGAAATAGGAACTGCTTAGATAGCAAATTGGCAGTTTAGTAAAATGGCAAAATTAATTATTGAGCAACAGTAAGGAACGGAAATTAAATAAATGCGCTTTTTCTCTTGTTTCTTTTTGGTCTATTCTTCGTTAAAAATCTCGCCATAGCGGTGCTATGACTGCAATTTTTGTCTAGACTAGCCTCAAAAATAAACTTCGATAAAAAAGTTATTTATTTAATCACCATTCCTAAGAAATAATTTCAAATAGGACTTTCAACACAATCAATCCAAACTAAAATGGAAAAAATCAAACTATTATATGTGGATGATGAGGTTGAAAACTTAACAGGATTCAAGTTTGTGTTCCGCAAAAAATATAAAATACTCTTAGCTTCCTCTGGTAAAGAAGCATTGCAGGTTTTGGAAGACCAGCCCGAAGACAATCCAATCCAATTAGTTCTTTCTGACCAAAAAACGCCAAAAATGACAGGTGTTCAATTGTTGGAGATTGTTGCTAAAAAATACCCGAAAGCAATAAGAATGGTGGTTATGCAGATACATTTCCAAACCGTGGGAAAGGGAGGATTTACAAGAAGCAATTGACGAAGCTTTGCTGACTTATAGATTAAGAGAGGAAAATGAGCAATTGCTCCATGATATATCTCTCTCAGAAAGAAGAATGAGAATGCTTTTGGGGAGTATTCCTGGTATGGCTTACCGTTCTTATACGGGAGATGATTGGAAAACGCTGCTTGCAAGCGATGGTTTCTCTGAGCTTTTTGGCTACACAGCAGATGAGTTTGTAGAGGGCAAAATCCTGTACAACGAACTAGTCGAGCCTGACTTTATGGAGGAACTCAGAATAGAAGTTGACCAAGCTATTGCCGAAAAAAGAGAATTTGAAACTCAATATATCATCACTACAAAAGAGGGTGTAAAAAAATGGGTGCTGGAAAGAGGGCAAGTTGTGGAAACTGATGAAAATGGATTCCACATTTTAGAAGGGTTTGTTACGGATATTTCAGAAAGGAAGAAAACTGAAATGGAGTTGGATAGTGCGTTGAAAAAAATTGAAGAGTTGGAAAAAAGCAAATAGTTAAAGTCAGGCGTGCGTAAAATCAGTAAGAACAAAAAAGCAGACTGATTCAAGCATAATCCACACTTGAACCAGTCACCACAATAAGGCAAACCTTCAATTACTCTAAAAATATCTTTCCGACTAAAAAAGTAACCGCTTTCCCTGCAATTTTCACTCTTTCGCCATCTAGTTCGCACCAAAGTTCTCCGCCTCTATCCGAGATTTGTTGGGCGAAAAATTTCCCCTTTCCTAACCTTCCTGCCCAAAAAGGAATGAGTGTGGTGTGTGCCGAGCCTGTTACGGGGTCTTCATCAATTCCCGATTGTGGAGCGAAAAAACGGGACACAAAATCAGCTTCTTTCCCTACTGAAGTTACAATAACACCTCTTGTTTCCACTTCAGCAAGCAATACCATGTTTGGTGTCAACATTTCTACCTGCTCTTGACTTCCCAAAAGCACGAGCAAATCTGTTCTGCCTGCATACACTTCGGCATGTCCAACTCCAAGAGCTTGAAAAAGTGTGGTAGGAACGAGCGAAGGTCGGAAGGAGTCGGAAGGAAAATCTAATTGCAACAATCCGTCTTTTTGCTTTTCAACAGACAATATTCCGCTTCGGGAATTGAAATTGATTTTACTTTCCGCAAAATCTAAATGATTGAAAAAAACATGAGCAGCAGCCAAGGTTGCATGTCCGCACAAATCTACTTCTATGGTTGGAGTGAACCAACGGATTCTTAATTCCCCATTTTCATTTACCACAAAAGCCGTTTCTGCCAAGTTATTTTCTTTGGCAATATTCTGCATGACCTCATCGGGCAACCATTCATCTAAAGGGCAAATGGCGGCTGGATTTCCCGCAAAAACCTGATTAGCAAAAGCATCGACTTGGTAGATTTCAATTGGGTGCATGGGTTTGGAAATTTGATGAAAGTGAAGTGAATTATAAGGGAAAGAAACCAAAAAAACCTTTCTTCACTATCTTTTTTGTGAAGAAAGGTTTTTAAATGGAAATATAAATCAAGCTTGTGAAGCTTCCATGCGTCCGATAATCCTATCCACATAGGCTTTAGAGGCTTTCATGCCAGCCCGAGACCAGCTCCAAACTTTTTTCACGGCTTCGATTCGCCTATTTTGCCCAATCAGTTTTTGGATTTCATTTTGTTGGGATTCATTGAGTTGTATCATGATGAGAGAGGTTAAGTAAATTAAAAAATGGTCAGTTTGTAAGGAGAGATACGAATAATTCAAACCGAGAACCAAATTGCGAAGGGTTGCAAAGTCAAATAAAATTTGAAATTTGCCAACTATTGCGCAAGGCTTAGAATTGCCTTAGGAACGGGGAATAAATAAATAGTTTATTTATTGTAGTTTATTTTTGAGGCTAGTCTAGGCAAAAATTGTAGTCATAGCAACGCTATGGCGAAATTTTTAACGAAGAATAGACCAAAAAGAAACAAGAGAAAAAGCGCATTTATTTTATTCTCCGTTCCTTATCTATACTATAAATTTACACATTCTAACTTGAAAACTAAAACACTCCTTCAAAGTTTATTTTCTGAGTTGAAAAGCTTTGCTTTGTATAATTAGCTGATATTAACCAAATCCAAACGAAAACAACAAATAGATGAAGTATTTGATTACAGGAGCAAACGGGTTGGTAGGAAGCCATTTGGCAAGGCATATTTTGGCAAATGGTGGGGAAGTGAGAGCTACGAAAAGAGCCAACAGTAATCTGGATTTTGTGGGAGATATTGCCCAACAAATTGACTGGGTAGAAGCCGATATTTTAGATGTTTTGGGTTTGGAGAATGCCATGAAAGATATTGATTTTGTCATTCATGCGGCCGCAGTAGTTTCCTTCTCGCCCAAGAAAAAGGTATTTATGCAAAAAGTGAATGTGGAAGGAACTGCCAATGTAGTGAATGCTTGTCTGGAAAATGGAATCAAAAAGCTCGCTCATATCAGTTCTGTTGGAGCAATTGGCAGACCCATGAAGAAAACCAATTTAGATGAAACCCAAAAGTGGGAAAACTCTGAACTCAACAGCTATTACAGTAACACAAAATACCAAGCAGAACAAGAAGTCTTCCGTGGAATTGCCGAAGGCTTGGATGCCATCATTGTCAATCCTTCGATAGTTTTGGGAAGGGGAGATTTGGAGCAGAGCAGTTCCCAATTGTTCAAATATGTTTGGGAAAGCAAGAAGTATTACCCGAAAGGAACACTCAATTATGTAGATGTGAGAGATGTTGCCCTAGCGACTTTCGATTTACTCCATTCCGAAATTTCAGCAGAAAGATTCATTTTGAATGGTGGAAATATTCCTTACCCAGGTTTTTTTGAAATGGTGGCACAGAAACTCGATAAAGTTGTAGAACCCAAATTAGTAGAACCTTGGATGGGCGCAATAGCTTGGCGTTGGGAAAAAGCAAAATCAATTTTCACAGGGAAAGAGCCTTTACTTACCAGAGAAACTGTGGCTTCCTCGGCAAGCAATATTACTTTCAATGGAAATAAAGTCACAAAAGTGGCTAACTTTAAATACAGAAACCTGAAAAATACAATTGATTGGGTAACGAATGGCTTGTTAGAGGGAGAAAGCTAAAATCCAATCTATTATTGTAACACAATGTCAATGGCTGTAAATCGCTTGAAATTCAGTTGATTTCTCTCTATTTTGCAAGATTGGGAAACAAACACTTCCTATCATAAACTCTACAAACCAAATATTTAGATGGAATGAAGCATCTACTACTAACTATTATTCTATTTCTTTTTTCTTTCAAGGCTTTAGGTCAGGATGAAGAGCCACACAGGAGAAGAGAATTAGGCAATTTCCTAAGTATGCGAGCTGGAGCAAAAATAATTGCTTGTAGTGGCACAGACTCCACCGATTGGATGATTCATAACTTAATTGATGACACCAAAGATGGAGAAGGTTCATGGCGAGTCAAGATTATTGACAAAAAGAAAAAGACAACTGTTTTCCCGCAATGGTTTGTGATTGAACTCCCAATTGTAGAAACAATCTCCTCCATGCTTTTTGCCACAGACCACCTTACTGGCAAATATGCTTGTGTAAAAAACCTGACAATTGAATTTTCCACCGAATCGCCCACTAAAGGTTACGAAAAAGTGGCTTTTGAAGTAATCCAACATAACAAAGCTACTGTTTATGTCAGTTTGCCCACAAGCGATGTCCGCTGGATTCGGGTAACTGCCAAAAGCAATTGGGGAAACCCTTATTTTTTGGAAATGGGCAGAGTTTATGGCTACAATGATGTGGCAATGGATAATTATGCGGCTATGTTGGAAGACAACAAAGAACTCCAACTTCGTAACATCTATTTTGAGAAAGACAACACAATCATTCGGCAAGAAAGCCTGCCTGTCATAGAAATGTTGGCATATATCCTCCGCTCAAACCCCGATTGGCACATTGCTATTGAAGGGCATACAGATGGAGACGGAACTCACAACCACAATATTAGCCTTTCCATGCGCAGAGCCGAAGCCGTTCTCGATGGATTAGTCATGGCGGGAATCAACAGACAACGCTTAAGTGCCGTAGGTAAAGGAGCTACTGAGAAATTAATCAAGGAGATTACCGAAGATGACAAAGCTCGAAATCGCAGAGTAGTAATCGCTCTTACCAGAAGCGATCAACAGGAATGATTCCTCACACCACAGAATACATAAATATGAATCTTGAAGCATTGAAATTCCCTATTGGCAAATACGCTCCCGACAAAACCCCAGGCTCAGTTCAAATAGAAAAGTGGATTACGGAGATAGAAGCCTTCCCAACTGCTTTAGCAGAAATGCTCTCAACTGCTTCTATAGAACAACTCAATTGGAGATACCGACCTGATGGCTGGACAATCAAACAAGTAGTGCATCATTGTGCAGATAGCCACATGAATAGCATTATTCGTTTCAAGCTGGCTCTTAGGAACGGAAATTAAATAAGATGCTACTTTCTCTTGTTTCTTTTTGGGCTATTCTTCGTTAAAAAAGTTTGCCGTAGCGGTGCTATGCCAAACTTTTTTGCCTAAACTAGCCTCAAAAATAAACTGCGACAAAACACGCATTTATTTATTCCCCGTTCCTTACCGAGAACACTCCTACAATTCGGCCTTATTTTGAGAATAAATGGGCGGAACTTCCTGATTCATTGGAAAATAACACCCAACCTTCGCTTACTTTGCTGAAGGGCTTGCATAAAAAATTAGGGATTTTGCTCAGAAGCCTCACTCCTACTCAACTTCAATTGGAGTTTGAACACCCTGAACATGGGGAAATTTTCAATTTAGCAGAAACAATCGGCACTTATGCTTGGCATAGCAACCACCATTTGGCTCATGTGAAAAATGCGCTTGAATCTGGCGGAAAGTATTAGCGTTTCTATAAAAATGAAGCCACCTAAAATAATACTTCCGATAATCGTAATCTCTCAATTTTGTTGCACCTCATTATGGTTTGCAGGGAATGGAGTTATGCACGATTTGGTCGCAAACTTTGGACTTAAAGAAAGTTCTTTGGGCTATTTAACCTCGGCAGTTCAGTTCGGGTTTATAATGGGAACTCTCACATTCGCCATTTTGACTATTGCCGACCGATTTTCGCCTTCAAAGATATTTCTAACCTGTGCCTTACTTGGCTCTATTTTCAATATCGGGATAATATGGGAAGGAAATAGTTTAGCTAGTATTCTTTCACTCCGCTTTCTTACAGGCTTTTTTCTTGCTGGCACCTACCCAATAGGAATGAAAATAGCAACTGACTATTATGAAAAAGGGCTTGGTAAGTCACTTGGTTTTTTGGTTGGTGCCTTAGTAATTGGCACGGCATTTCCCCACTTATTAAAAGACATCACTAAAAAGTTTTCTTGGAGATATGTACTAATTTCAACTTCGTGCCTTGCTACATTAGGCGGTTTACTCATGCTATTTTTTTGTGCCTGACGGCCCTTTTCGAAAGTCCTCTAAAAAACTAGATTTATCAGCTTTCTTTAGTGTGTTTCAAAATCGAAGATTTCGTTCTGCGGCTTTTGGGTATTTCGGTCACATGTGGGAGTTATATGCTTTTTGGGCATTTGTACCAGTTATGCTTCAGACATATAATGAGCTAAACCCAGAATCATCTTTCAATATCCCATTATTGTCGTTTTCAATTATAGCACTTGGTGGATTATCCTGCGTGTTGGGCGGATACCTTGCACAAGTGATAGGAACCAAACGAGTAGCATTTATAGCACTATGCTTATCCTGTGGCTGTTGCCTTATTTCCCCATTCCTATTTGCAACCGAATCTGAATATCTATTTATTGGATTTCTTGTTTTTTGGGGATTGGTAGTGATTGCAGACTCACCACTTTTTTGGTTCTATCGTGAATTTGGGTGTTGAGTGCAATTCATGATTTTGAAGTTTAAGTTATTAGGTTCGTGTGTGGGCGCTTGAACCAGTTTTATTGCTTGTTTTTCGAGTTTTAACAAACTCGAAAAACAAGCTAATTTCTTCAAATCTTAGTTTTGTTATACCTTTTAACCAAATTCACGATAGAGCCACTTTTTTCAACACTAGTTGCCCAGAATGCACCTGCAGAAACAAAGGGAACTGCGCTTACCATTGTGAATTGCATCGGTTTCTCAATCACAATCATCAGCATTCAATTGCTTAGCGGAATGCAAGAGTTGACTGACTCAAATAGCATTTATACAGTTTTGGCAATCGGACCTTTTTTGAGCTTGCTTGCTTTGAGGTGGAATGTTTTGAAGTAGCCCTTTCTTGCTATAACAATCAGACTTCCCTATACTCTTTTCCACCAATGCTACATTCGATATTGAGTTTGAGGAGTTGAGTTTGAAAGAATTAAAAGAACAATTGAAGGTTTTGAATGAGTAACTAATTATTCGTCTGAAACTATCAACACCTAATATATTGCTTCTCGGCAAAGGCAAATACATGATTGAACTCAACCACTTCCCCAGTTTCTAGTGCAAAAGTAGCTTTTTTGTGGGATTAGAGAGCACTTCCACATTATTTCAAATACACATTCCCATCCGTAGAAGCTTTCTCTGGGGAAATCTCCACTACTTTCCCATCTTTCATGGTAATGATTGGCGTTTTTTTTGCACTTCTTGAACTCAATCATCTTCTTGTAGGCGATTTCCAAACCTTCCATTATTTTGTCTGTATTATCCATAGCTCAAAAATTGAATTTCATTTATCCTGGCTAAGAATGAAGTCTAATAATCTCCTCAATCCTTTCAAGAGATAAATTAGTGAGCTGGGAAATTTTGCTAGTTTCAAATCCGTTTTTGTGGAGACTTAAAACAAACTCAATTTCCTTTTTTTCCATTCCCTTCTCAATCCCTTTCTCTTCGCCTTCCATGAGTGCAGTTTGTGTCACACTTATTTCTATTCTTCGGTTATCTTGAAATCTGTTGTAAGCCCGTTTTTCTTCTTCATCCAATGTTTCCACTCTTAGCTTTTCCTCTGCCTCTTTCAGTCCTTTTGCGTGGAAATCGTCTTGTATTTCGCTATTCTTCAAGAAATAAATCCACTCATCTAAAGTGTTTTTTGCCACACCATCAAAATTATTGACTTTCAGAATGTAGTATTTTGGAAAGATGTCTTTTACTTCATTAATTTTGAACGCTTCTTTTTGGCTATTTGTAGGACTCAAAATATCGCCATTATGAATGCCAACGAACTTACCATCATATTCATAAATATAATCCTTACCCTGACCCAAGCCAAAGTAAACGATGTTGATGGAATAGACCTTTTTGATTAAGCCATAAGGCTCTCCTTCTTTGATATATTCAGTTATCAATTTGGATGCGCCATAAACCATGCGCTGAAAGTAGTCCACCTGCGACTCGTTCTGAATCTCGACCAACATCAACTCTCCTTCAGAAGATTTGACTAGAATATCTACTCTGTTATGTTTATCGGTACTATCTTCTTTGTTCCCTTCACTTTCTAAAATACTCTCAATCGTAACCTCGAATTTGAGTAACTCAGTTAAGAAACCTTCGAGAATGGTAAAGTTGGCTTTGTGTCTCAGCAACTTCTTTATCGCCCAATCAAACCGTACTAATTTCTTTGCCATGATTTTTTGGTTTTATTCTATTGCAAAAGTAGCTTTTTTGTTGGATTGGCGAGAACCTCCACATTATTTCAAATACACATTTCCATCCGTAGAAGCTTCTTCTGGGGAAACCTTCCATTATTTTGCTCGTCTGATTTATGTCTTTATTTTCCA
>JBLIFI010000078.1:0-13319 GCA_047633715.1 Flammeovirgaceae bacterium | reverse complement strand
GACGATATTCAACAATCTCATCAATAGGATGGTAAAGGCAGAAAATATTGAACACAAAGAACTATGCACCTAAAGGGTCACCTCTAAAAAAGGTTATGCAGTTGTACAAAACGAATAACCTTTTCTTATTTATATCAAGAAACAAAAACTTATTTGAATCTGTAGAAATTGATTTTTTTCGAATCAAAGGATTTAATGAGTTAGAAACAAAGAAATGCCTAGAAGCTTATCAAATTGATATAGGAAAAATAGCATTCAATGATTTGTATTCATCCTCAGAAGGCAACCCACTTTACTTATTTTATTATTCTGAAAAACAAACAAACCCTTTGCCCACTAGCATTCAGAATTACCAAAATACAATTTGGAAAAGCTTAACCGCACTTCAGCAAGAACTTTTGATTTTCATTTCAATATCTTTTTTTTCTTTAGAATTAAGAGAATTGAGCCAAATCAAAGAATATGATTCACCCTTAAGATTATCAAAAGAACTGGAGAATATATCAAATTTGGTAAAGACAAATAATGGAGTTCTTGAGATATTTCACTCGTCCTTTGCAGAGCATATAATTCTGTTTCTTGAAAATAAAGGATTGTTAAACGACTATAAGAAGAAATTAGGAGACTTTTTTCTATATCAAAAAAAGTACATACAAGCTGTTTGTTTACTGATTGATATTGCTCCCCAAAAAATAGCAAAGTATCTAATTGATGTATTTCCAGCATTAGTTGATATAGGTGAAATAGAATTTTCTATAAAAATTCTAAGCACAATATTAACACATTCAAATAATAAGCAAGAACAGGGTTATGCACACTATCACTTATGTAATCTGTACAGATTAACAGGAGAGAGGGGGAGATCAAAAAAGCACATAGAACTAGCATTGAATGAACTACAAGAAGGGGGAAGTGAAGAAGGTAATAAATTCTACAATTCGGCATTGATGTCTAAAGCAATGAATTATGTTGAGGATGGATTCATTGAAGATGGATTGCGAATAGTGAATGACATTTTGGTTGATACTGATTCCTTAACTATAGATACAAAAGCTATCTTCTTTGTAAACTTATCAAAAGTCTATATTGACTTGTCAGAGTTTGGTAAGGGAGCAAATGTATGTAAAAAAGCATTTAATATTTTTGAGAAAAATGGTAATAGAGAAGGTATGTTCTCAAGTCTAACAAACTTAGTAAGTTGCTTAATAAGACTTAATGGGTATCTTGATGATGCAGAAATGTATGGATTGAAACTATTAAATTTAATTGATGAGAAAACTCCTTTTATAAAAGATATAATTGTACTAAATGCTTTAACAAGTATTTATAGGCAAAAAAAGGAATATCCTAAGGCTATTTCTTATGGAGAAAAGGTAATAAAACTATGTCAAAAATATAAATTACAAGATAGAGTTGTTCTGAATTTAACTAATCTTGGTAACGTTTTAAGAGATTACAAACAACTACCAGAAGCAATAAAAATTTACGATGAAGCTCTAATTTTAGCGAAAAACCTTAACCTGAAAAAGGAAGAGGGACGGATTTATTGGATACTTTCAAGTATTGAACGTGATAATGGATATTTAGATAAAAGTATAGAATATGCGGAAAGATCTATTGAAATAAATCAAAAAATCAACTATTACTATGGCGTTGCAAATGCGTTCTCCGAAAAAGCAGAATCATTGATAAGTAAAGGTAATAAGTTAGAAGGTGCAAAAGCACTAGAGAAAAGTGCTGAATTTTATTCTAAAATTGAATATTTTAAGGATTCTTATCACATAAGTACATCAGAAGCAATCGCTATATATAAAGAGCTTGGAGAAGCTGATGAAGCTAATAGATTGTTAAATGGTCTTATACTTGATTTTTCAGAAAATATAATAAGTGAAGATACTTTAGAATTAAATTTAAATCTTCTTGATACAGAAGACACAATTTTAGCATTTGACCAGATATTAGCCTCATATTTAAAGTCTCCTGCTTCTAGTAATATCACTCTGTTCTTTTTAAACTATATAGATTTCTGCAAAGGGTTAGAATTGAGTCAGGGAAAGAAATCATTTATTAAATCATTAGACATGATGATTGATAACATTGGGAAAAAAGAATTTTCATGTTGTCTTCTAGGGATTGCAATTGAACAATCAGGTGATCTATTAGATATTAATGATTTGACTTATATAAACGAAAGGTTATCTGATACACTTATTCTGTATAATTATAGAAAGATACAAGATGTTCAAGTTTTTATAAGTTCTATTGATGAAATGATCAATATAGAAATAACGACATTTGATGATGAGCTACATTGTAATAAGCTTGCTATCATGCTAGTTTTATTTTTACACGAAAAACCAACTTTAGTTATAAATGATAGAGATGAAAAAATTGAAGAATTTTCTTCAATTTTTATGTATGACTATTCGTCAAAAGTAGAGTCTATGCAAGCTCAATTTATTGGAAAGAGTGATGAGGTGTTTTCGGAACATATGCAATCACTACATGCAGAAAAAAGAAATTATGAGAAATCAGATGTGATAGTAGTTAGTGAGGAGTTTTTTAAAAACTCAGATTTTTCGAAAAGCTCAAATAATAAGGCAACTTTGTATTTTTTGACTATGGCAGTTGTCCAAATTAAAGACCATTTTTATCATACTGATATCAGAAATGATTTCAAAAAGCGTGGAGAAATAATAAAAGAATTAGCAACTATGTATGGATATACATCAGGCTTTTCTGATGTTAATATAAATGTCGATTCTTTTATGTAATAATGAATAGTTGAGTATGAAATAAACCTACAAAAAGCGCCATACAAACAACTTAGTTAAAGTAATTGCTGAATTGGCTTGAAATAAGCTATAAGAAATAACTTCCCACCATGCTCTACATCAAATTCAAAATCCCAAACCAAGAAACATTTACTGATTTCCAAAAGCTGTATTTACATATGGTCGAGGTAAGAACACCCGATTTTGAGTTTGATGATAAAACTGAGGAGATAAATTGGGCAAAGATAACCGAAGCCGAAATGGAGGCGATTTTCGATGAGAATTTACAACAAGAAAAGAGATACGAAGCTTTTTTTCCAGACTATGCCAATACTTTTTTAGAGCGATACTTGCAGTTTGATAATGACAAAGCAGGTGCGCTAGGTTTGCAGGGTAAATCTTCCATCATGAATTATTTGGAACATGATTTTGAGGTAGATATGAATAATCTTGAAAAACTCAATGAAGATTTCGGGTTGGTCGAATTCTCTACAGGCAATTATCCTTATGGAGGTTTGCAGCGCTTCTTAATGGTGCTAAAGGCTTTCAAGTTAATTCCCGCAGAATGTTTCAACGGATTTACTATTTACGAATTTGATTGGGTGTCTGATTTTGTCTATAATTCTATTGAGTTTCCAGAAAAAACAAAGGAGTATTTAAAGTTGAAATAAACCGCAAAAATGGGCAAGCACAAAGACAAATCTTGGTATTTAAAATCTAGCAAAGAACTCATTGAAAAGTATGGAGATATTCCCCCACCTTGGGTTTATGGCCCGAGTTTTCATCCTTACAGCATGGGTTGGAGAATGGGAGGTGGGGAATCTCACATGATGATTTTAGGCGAATGGCTTTCTCAGCAAAACTTAAACGTTGACCAACGTGTAGCCTATTTACTGAAATATCCTGCACCTGCCCGATGGTATCAATGGGTTATTCATTTTCTGTGGAATGACGTTGATTCTTATGAGTTTGAAGACAATGACTACTCGCCTTATTTTGAGAAACTCGAAAAGCTGGGCTTCAAGAATACAGCCGATTTCTTCAAAGATTTTGACAGAGACGATTTAGATTGAATGGAAGCAAAAAACACCATCTATTTCTATTCGGAAAACCAATTCCTCTCATGAACTCCAACCAATTCGAAATCTAACAAAAGTGAAATGAAGGTGCTGGGAGTGCTTTTTTTGTACATTATCTTCTCGCTTGCAACCTCCTGAACAAATCCTGACTGCTTTATTCTGACTAAGTCTCGTGAAGGAATTCCTCCGTATATTTGAGAATTGAGGTTTTTCGCCAATTCTAATTCGCTAACTTTCCTTATAAAGTACAGTTCGGAATGGCTTTTGAAAGCTTAGTTTTGGTACCATTGAATTCAAGGTCAGCTATCAGTATTCTATATGAAATATATTCTCATACTCTTATTTTCTTTTTTTGCATTGCTCCCAAACTTGCGGGCGCAAACGGCAATCAATATCAACGATGGAGCAAAGGCAACTAACTCCACCACAGTAAAACTGCACCTTTTTTATGGCGATGCAGTAGAGATGAAAATTGCCAATGAACTCGCAATTGAAGATGCCAATTGGCAGGCATTCCAAGAAAATATTACTTGGATTATGCAAGATGGAGATGGGACAAGAGTGGTTTCTATCCGTTTCAAAACCTCTGACGGAAGCATTTCAGAACACCATATTGCCAGTATTCTCTTAGATACAGAAAAACCTACTGAGCCTTACGTGAAGTTCAGCGATGCTCCGGTAACGAATCGGATACATGGGAATCCGCTGAAAATTTCGGCTAGAAATGGAACACACATGAAGTTGAGTCCAGATGCAGATTTTTCAAATGAACGTTGGCTGCTCTACGATTCTGCTATGATTTGGAATGTCTCGGCTGGAGATGGAGAAAAGAAAGTGTTTGTCAAATTCAAAGATGCAGTAGGCAATGAGTCCGAAGTAGCATCTGGCGGAATTAGACTCGATACGAAAGCGCCAACAGGATGTTCATTCATTATCACTTCCGATACGGGAATTGTAGATGCAAATGGGGAGTTGAGATATACGAATAATAAAAATAAAACCGTCAATTTGGAATTCGTTCAAGGCGATGCAGAGTTTATTAAAATTAGTAATATTGAAACTTATTATGAGTCACAATGGACTGCTTTTCGAGATTATTATGAAGCTTGGCAATTGCCTTTGGAAGGGGCAGATGGAAAGTATTTCGTGTATGTTAAGTTCCGAGACATGGCGGGGAATGAGACAAAAACAATGCTTAAAAAATTGATTGTGGATACTCATATTCCAGTAGATGTGAAATTCTTTATCAATGAGAATGCTCCTATTACCAACAATCCACTTGTTAAATTATCCATATTTGCCAGAGGGGCAAGCTTCATGCGCATCAGCGAGACCTCTGATTTTGAGGGCGTGGAATGGGGGGAATACAGCACATCAAAAGAATGGGAATTGAAAGGAGAAGATGGAATAAGGAAATTATTTATTGAGTACCAAGATTCGGCACAGAATGTCACAAATGCTGTTTTTTCCCAAATTATTTTGGACAGAGAAGCCCCAAAACCTGTTTCTATTGCTATAAATGATGGTGAGAAGCGAACAAGGGATGCTCATGTAACAATAAGTGTGAAGGCGGAAGGAGCGACACAAATGCAAACTAGTTTAGTGCCAAAGTTTAAATCTTCGAATTGGATTACCTATTCGGATGCACCTTTCATTATTGCGTTCGACAATATTCGTGGAGACAGAAAAATATATACTCATTTTCGAGATGAGGCTAGGAATATATCGGAAAGTATCTCAGCATCAATTATTTACGAGTCTGTTCCTGTGAACTGCGATATTGTGATTGATGAGAATGCAAGCTACACAATCCACCCAAAAGGAGAAGTAACTCTTACGCTACGTGCTCAGAATGCCAGCGAAATGCTAATCAGTAACCATAAGGAGTTCCGTAGGGCAAATTGGCAACCTTACCAAAACAAAATCAAATGGACACTTGATGCAGGAGACGGAACTAGGACAATTTATGTAAAGTACCGAAGTGCAACAGGAACTGTCTCCAACCCTGTTTCCGATGATATTATAGTGGACAGAAAAGGGCCGTACGACATGTCTGTGGTTATAAATAAAGGTGAAAAATCTACTTTCAGCAACTTACTTTCTGTGGAGGTAAAGGCACAAGATGCCAAATATATGGAGATTTCCAATACACCTGATTTTAAGGGTTCTATTTGGGAGAGTTATAATTTCTACCCAAGTACAATTATAGTGAGAGACGGTGGCGGGTGGCGTAAAATATATGCACGATTTAGAGATGAAACAGGTAATGTTTCTAAACTAACTATTGATAGTATTTTGGTTGAAATTGCTCCTATGGATTTGGATATGGAAATCAACAAAAAAGCGGATTTCAGTACTGCAAAAGACAGAATGGTCGATTTGAGTATTCATGCACAATATGCATCGGAGATAATGATTGGCAATCAGGAAGATTTTGCTGGAGGAGTTTGGGAAGCATATAAAGCTCAGAAAAAATGGTTGTTGGCAGATGAAGATGGCGTAAGAAGGGTCTATATTAAGTTCCGAAGCCATACGGGAACACTTTCAGAGGTAGTTTCCAGCTTTATAATTCAAGACAGAGTTCCTCCAATCAATAATAAAATTTATTTGAGTACCACAAGGGCTGGGCAGGCAATCAATCCGAGTTTGATTTTTATTTCGGTTGTTTCCGATGGAGCGGCCATGATGCAAACCAGCAACTCGCCCGAATTTAGTAGTAAACATTGGACTTGGGACAAATATTCTGATTTAACCTATGTGCATAATATCGGAATGCGAAAAGGAGAGGTTACTGTGTGGGTTCGTTTCAGAGATGAATCTGGCAATATTTCAGTTCCAGTTACAGAAACGATATTCATTGATAGGACTGCTCCAGAAAACAATGCAATTTCCGTTTCTTCTGCCACAGATTTTGGTTTCGTAAATGTTGAGGCAGCAAAGTTGAAACTCTTCAGTAATGATGCTGCTGAAATGAGAGTGACACAAAATGCACTTGATTTACCAAAAGAACCATGGATTGCCTACCAAGCAGAGTTCGATTGGAAGTTTGGAGGCGAAGATGGAATTAAATATCTGTATGTTCAGTACAAAGACAAGACGGGAAATATCTCAAAAGCCATTCGTACTTCGGTGGAATTAGACAGGCAACCACCACGATTTGGAAGCATGAGAATTGTAGAAGACTACTGCATAAATCCATTGCGAATTGTGAATTTGGAGATTAAGGCTATTGAAGCTTCTAAAATGATGATAAGTAATTCGGTAGATTTTTCTGATGGAGTTTGGGAAAGGCTAAAGCAATACAAGGTTTGGCAATTATCCGATTCTGATGGAGAAAAGGCAGTTTATATCAAATTTGCAGATGATGCCGAAAATGAAACCAAGGTTTTTACAGATAAAGTTATTTTGGATAGAGTGGCGCCAGTCGGAAGTATTACAATTAACCGAAATGAGCCTAGAACCAATAAAATGAGTACGCTTCTGCAAATAGAAACAGGAGATGCCAAAAAAATGCGAGTGAGCGATTCACCCGTTTTTGACAGAGCAGTCTGGGGCGAACCAGTCAGCAACATGATTTGGGAGTTTGGCAGCTTGGATGGCAAAAAGGTGATTTATATGCAATTGGTAGATGAGCCAGGTAATTCTTCAACGGTATTTGTAGATAGTATTTCCATTGACACAGAAGCTCCAATCGTTCGTTCTGTTGTGATTGACAAGAATATTTCTGCGGTGAAAATGGGCAAAAAGGTAATGCTCCAATCAAAAGTTTTTGGAGTAAATTTTATGATGATTTCAAACTCCTCCGATTTTTCTGGAGCAAGTTGGGAACCCTATTTTAAAGAAAAAGAATGGAAACTAGAGGCTGGCGAGGGCTGGAGAACAGTTTACTTCAAATTTAAAGATGATTTGGAAAACGAAAGCAAACCCTTTTCTGATAATATCCAGGTTTTCAAGAAACTATACCATGTCGGTAATTGATTGGAGTTTTCAAATTCTATTTTCAATGAGTATCTGCAAAGCCAACACAACGTTTGTAGGTTCTTCTTCCTAGAAGAACATGGTTGCGTTACAGCATTTTGAAGTTTAGAATTCGGTATTTTTAAACTTCAAAATGCGCTACTCTCACAGAAAGGAAGCTATGCTCACAACAAATATAAGTTTGATAATACTCGCTTAAATCGTGGTTTTGAATAAACAGTTTCAACTTGTTCTCGGAGTCAGTTATGGAGTTTCCGTTTAAGAAAATTTTGATTGGTTCAAGACTCAAACCTCGCCCATCTGCTTTCATATAGCTTTCTTTTTTTGCCCAAAATTCATAAAATTTTTCGGTTGGATTTTGAGAGTTGCGGATCTGTGAGAGTTCCGAATCTGAGAAATTCCCCTTCAACATTTCCCAATCCAGAGCCTTTATAAATTCTGTGTCAATGCCCAAAAACTGGCAATCTTGGCTAATTGCCAAAACAACTAATTTGTGTGAGTGGGAAATATTAAATTTGATGGTCGAATTGTACGCACGATTCAATTCAGGTTTCCCAAATTCATTTTCCCGAATCTGATTAACAGCCTTCTCTTCCAATCCAAAATCTTGAAAGGCTTTTTTCAGCATCAATTTCCCCACCAAGCCCAAATGCCTGTCTTGATAGCGAACATATTTGGGAATCCGCTTTTGCCAAACTAGCGGGAGTTGATTCAGAAGTTTCCTGAATTGGTTTTTAGGAATTTCTGTATTCAGAAAATGGTAATAGACTGTGACTGTTGGAGTTTTCAATTCAGAAGGGTTTGTCCAAAAATGAATATAAAATCAATCTTACCTAGAAATGTGGTATTCAGCAAACTGGCTTTTTTTCAAGGTAACTGTGTAGTTGGTGTTTTTGGGTTGCCCAACAGTCGTGTTTTGGAAAAGGACTTTATGTTTTGTTTAATGATTAGCCTAATTTAATCTCTAAATTCAGTCATAATCTTCACAAAATCATATTTTATCTCAAAAAAATTCTAAAAGCTTGTGAAGTCATTTCCATTTCATTAGATTACTAATTGGAAAATAAGCTACTGAAACAATTTAGTGGCTTTTAGTCTAATTCAGAATGGGAAATTGGATTCTACGAACTTCGCTTACTACTACCTTTTTACTTGTTTGGTCAACTCTGATTTTGAGTCAAAATATCCACTTCAACCGATTAGGAATTGAAGATGGACTTTCTCATAATACAGTTTTCAGTATTTTTCAAGACAGTAAAGGGGAAATGCTTATTGGAACTGAGAATGGCTTCAACAAGTTCAATGGCTACGATTTCAGTCCTTTCTATGCTGACCCTGCCGATAGTTTAGCCATCTCAAATGACAATACAAGCAGTTTTGCAGAAGATGAAAATGGATATGTCTGGATTGCCACTTGGGGTGGCGGTCTCAATCGGTTTGACCCGCACACCGAACATTTCTTGCATTTTACTCACGATGATAAAGACCCAAATTCATTGCCAGACAACCGTATCCAGACGGTTTATTACGATTCACAAAGAAAAGGCGTTTGGATTGGGATGTTTACTGGAGGGTTGAGTTTTCTGGATTTGGGTGATTATAAATTCACTCATTATCAAGTAGATACTATCTCTGACCGAGTTTGGGGAATTGCCAAGGCAGACATCGGGCATCTTTGGATTGCTACAGAAAATGGCTTACAGAAATTCAATCCGACAGAGAATACATTTGAGGTGTTTTTGATTGATAAACCAGACAGGATGAGCCTTAAAAATAGAATCAGGACAGTTTTTAGAGCTTCGGATGGAACTGTATTTGTGGGTGCTCAAAATGGCTTATACTGGTTGAATGAACCAAAAGAGGAGTTTGTGCGAATAGAAGTGCAAAACGAATGGAGCATAGATTCAAGCTATACAATAAATGCTTTCCATGAATATCCGCAAGGAGTTTTGTGGATTGGTACTCAGAGAAGCGGGTTGATTCGATTCAATATTCAGACTGAAAAGTTCACTCAGTTTACTCATAATATAACAGATTTGTCTAGTATTTCAGGCAATGATATTAGAACCATTTTTGTGGATGCTTCGGGTGTTTTTTGGATAGGTGTGAGGCGTGGAGGAATTTCCACCTTCAATCTCCAATCGCAAAAATTCCATCATGTGAAATATAATCCTGAGTCTGAAAACTCGCTGACAGATAAGCAAGTACTGTCAATAATGGAAGATAACAAAGGAAATGTTTGGGTTGGTACATTGTTAGGTGGGTTGAACAGAATAGACAAGAATGGAGAGCTTACTGTTTTTTCAACCAACCAAGTAGAGAATCAGCTTAGCCACCCCGAAGTACGAGCAATAATGGAAGCCAAAGATGGGCGAATTTGGATTGGCTCAGAAGGGGGAATGCATATTTATGACCCGAAAACGAGTAAGGTTAAATTGCTTCTGCACGATTCTGAAAATGTGAATACTTTGAGCGACAATAGAATTCGTGCAATCCACCAAGATAAATCTGGGGATATTTGGGTAGGCACAAAAAATGATGGAATCAATCTATTCGTGGAGAGTACTCAGAGTTTTATACGTTTTTTTAATCCAATTGATGTTCCTTATGCAAATACGGTAAACCAAATCAGAAGTGCTGGGCCAGGTATGTTATGGATTGGTACAGAAGCTGGTCTTTTCAAATTTAAAGAGCAGACTAAAGTTTTTGAACATATGAAAAATGCTAGCAGGCATTCTATACACGATATTTTGGTAGATGGAGATGTTACTTGGTTGGGGACGCCACATGGCTTAATAAAATATCATGATGGAAAAAACGAAGTAAAAGAATATACGGCAAGAGATGGTTTACCTATTAACCAAGTGGAAAGCTTACTTTCTGATTCGGAAGGAATGATTTGGGTTGCTACTACCAAAGGACTCTCCAAGTTTGAACCAAAATCAGAGGTTTTTAGGAATTATGATAAGGATGATGGCTTGCAAAGCAATATTTTCAACTCCCGTTCTGCATGGAAGTCGGCAAATGGGACTTTGTACTTTGGGGGGATAAATGGTTTTAATACTTTCCACCCGAGTTATTTGAAAGACAACTCTCACAGGCCAATTGTGATGATTACCGATATTAAGAAAATGGGTGAATCTATGGCATTCAATAAGCCTGTGGATGAAATTAAAGAACTTAACTTGTCTTATAAAGACTATATTTTCACAATTGAATTTGCCTCTTTAGATTATACCATGCCCAAAAAGAATCAGTATGCTTATATGCTTTCTGGGTTAGATGATAATTGGATTATGGCAGGAAACAATAGGTCGGTTACTTACAGCAATTTACCTGCGGGAGATTATACATTCAAAGTAAAAGGTAGTAATAATGATGGAGTTTGGAATGAAGAAGGAGTTTCTCTGGAAATAAGCATTCGACCGCCTATTTGGAAGACTTTGTGGTTCTATTCTTTGATGGTATTCCTGTTTGTTGGAGGAAGTCTTTTATTTATCATTTTAAGAATTCGGGCTCTGAAACAGGCAAAAAAGAACCTGCAATCGGTGGTAGAAGCAAGAACCGTAGAATTGAGTGCCGAAAGAGATAATTTGAAAGAAGCAAACACAAGAGTTATCATCCACCTAGAAGAAATTGAGGCACAGAGAGATGAGATTGAGGCGCAAAGAGATGATATTATTCAGAAAAACAGAACGCTTGAAAGAGCAATTGGCGAAATTCAATGGCAGAATAGAGAGATTAAAGAACAGAAAACACAAATCGAATTAAAAAGTGCTGATTTGGAAAAGGCACAATTGCTCATACAAAATCAAAATAAACAACTCAAATTTTCCAATCATATTTTGGAAGAAAGAGTGAGCCAACGTACAGATGAACTGAAATTTGCCTACCAAGATTTATTGCGTGCACACAAACAATTAGACCATTTCACTTACCGTTCCGCTCACGATTTGAAAGGTCCAATTGCCCGACTACTTGGGCTTTGCTATATTGGTAAAATGGAGGTGGAAGAGGAAAAAGCCATCGAGTATTTTTCGAGGCTGGAAAATTCGGCAATAGAAATGAGCAATTTGCTGAACCGCTTAATGCAAACCCACGAAATCAAGACAAAGCAAATTCAACCTAGTTCGGTTAATATTCAATCTGTGGTTCTTTCTGTCTGGGAAAAACTACTAGTGCAAGAAAAGCATCAGTTGATGCTAGATATGGAGTTGGGTAGTTTCCATATTTCTACTGATGAGCCATTGTTTGAAATTATGCTTTCCAATATTCTGGAAAACGCTATTCGTTTTTCCCTTCCAGAAGAGAAAGAGGCTTGGGTTAAAGTAACTATTGCTGAAACGGAACTGGGGCAGTTTGCTATTTCCATTACAGACAATGGACGGGGAATCCCTGTAGAGGTTGCCAACAAGGTTTTTGAAATGTTTGTAATAGGCACACAAGATGGAAAAGGAGATGGAATTGGACTATATGAAGCACAAGTGATTGCCGAAAGACTCAAAGGTAAAATTTGGTTGAAAAACTCGGAGAAAGGATACACCGAATTTGAGGTGATTTTGCCAAATAGTTATGGAGAGAGATAATGTCAAAAAGCAAAAGCCCTTCCCGAATTATTAGGAAAGGGTTCTTGCTTTTTGAAGGCGTATTATGTGCTAGCTTACTCTCGCTTCAATCTGAGCCACAGCTTCTGTCGCATATTCTTTTAATCTAGCAATATCTTTCTCAGAGAAACTTCTCGTCTCGTCTCCAATCACACAGAAGTTGCCAACAGTATAGCCTTTGCTGGTTATCATTGGTACGCCAGCGTAACACTTGATTCCATCAATTTTCACTAGCGGATTGTCTTTTACTTTGTTATGCTCTTCGGAGTTTTCTACAATAAAAGGTTGGCTCTATCGTGAATTTGGTTAAAAGGTATAACAAAACTAAGATTTGAAAAAATTGCTTGTTTTTCGAGTTTGTTAAAACTCGAAAAACAAGCAATAAAACTGGTTCAAGCACCCACACTTGAACCTAATAACTTAAACTTCAAAATCATGAATTGCACTCAATACCCAAATTCACGATAGAACTAAAAGGTTTTTCTGTCTCCACAGAAGTAGCGCAGAAAGATCATTCAACAGGAGTTCCATTTGTTTCATCTAGCCAGCCTTCTAACCCATGAGAAGTTGCAAAAACCTGAGCATCACCCAAAATAACTGATACTAAACTAATTGGGAGGTTGAATTCAGCAGACGCTCTTTGCATATAATCGTTCAAAATCGTATCTACCTTTTCTTCATGCAAGCCTAATCTTGCAATCTCCTCAATCCTTCCTTTATCTTTTATTTTACTATTTCCAATTCTTATTTGATGTTCTTGATTCTACTAAGTATTCTGTAAGATGTTGCTCTGATGCTCAATGAGCTACCTAAAACGCCCAAAGTCCCTTCTTTCTTCGACATATTGGTGAACACTTTTGAAAGTTCATCAATATTTTGAGAAT
>JBLIFI010000077.1:0-13324 GCA_047633715.1 Flammeovirgaceae bacterium | reverse complement strand
CGAATTCCCCACTTTTTGGCAATCTCCAACAGCTCTTTTTCTATGGCAATTCCATCTTCGCCTATTTCCCAAAAACCTGCCGCAATAATCACAACTGCTTTCACACCCTTTTTGCCACATTCCTCCAAAATAGTGGGTAACTTCCCCGATGCCAAAGCCAAAATTGCCAAATCAACATCTCCCCGAATTTGAGAGATTTTAGAAAAGCATTTCAACTCTCCCAATTTGCTATATCTTGGATTAATTGGGTAAATTTTTCCTTCGTAAGAGCCTGAAGTGAGGTTTGTGAGTAGTTGGTTTCCAATGCTTTTCTCACGGGAAGAAGCACCAATAAGTGCTACAGAATTTGGCTTAAAGAATGCTTTCATGCAGTTTCAATCAGGGTTGGAAATAGGATGGTTGTAATGAATTCATGGCGCAAGCGTTCGCTAGGTAGCACTCCGCTTGTGCCGTTAAGTCAGTATTTTTTTTGCTTAGCACTTACGTACCATAAGGGTGTTTCGTCCCTTTGGGACTTTCATGAGAGTCCCAAAGGGACGAAATATCTTTAGGGTAGGACGTAAGTCCTATCGTAGTTTACCAGAACTAAATTGGGAAGAAACTGTTTAGGAAATTATCTCCTCCATTTTTGTGGCAACTTGCTCCTGCGTGAAAATGCTGTATTCCTTCATTTGAACAATTTGCGATTCCATTTCGGCTTCGGAAATTCCATTTTCCTTCGCATATTCCAACACTGTCAGAATATCGTTCAACTCAGGGAAATTGAGATAAGCGGTACAAGATTTGAATTTATGCGACAGTTTTCTGAACTCTTCCCAGTCTTGTTTCTGAAAAGTTTCCTCAATCTGTGGCGGATATTCGTGCAAATTCTTCGCTATAATCCTCAAAAGATTCATAAAAGGCTCTTTTTCTCCACCCGCAATATCTTGTATATAACTGAAATTCAATGTCTTTGCCATGCTGCTAGTTCGTTTTGTTAAGTTGATACAAAGTAAACATTCTTTGCGCAACTTGTTAGAGTAAATCTAATAAAGTTGCGGGCAAATTCAAACTAGAGTTTTTTGTTGGAGTTTTCCCATTCCAAAACCTACCGAATAGCAGAAGTTATGCTCTCCAAAGCAAACTGGTTAGGCTTAGTCATTCCGCATTGGTGCACCCCGGCTGAAATTTTGGAACAGCTTTATATAGTTCGAGAGTTTTGCTAAACATTCCATGTCTCCAAGACATGGAATGTTTTTGGCGTTTAAGTTCCAAAATTGAGGCGGGCGTTCAAGCTAAACCAACAGTTAATAGCGTACTCTCACTTTCAAATTTTCTCACTCTTCAAGTTCACAAATTCATCAATTCGCTAATTCCTCCGTATCTTTGCGGAAAATTAGAAAACAGAAATAAATTGAATGAAAGTTTTAGAAAGAGAAGTGGGTGTGCAATTACCTGTGATGGAGGCTTTTTATACGGTTCAGGGTGAAGGTGCTTACTCTGGTCATGCTGCTTATTTTATTCGTTTGGGCGGTTGCGATGTGGGTTGCATTTGGTGCGATGTGAAAGAGTCTTGGGAAGCGGACTCACACCCAAAGCAAACACTTGAGCAAATTGTAGCAGATGCCAATGCTTTTCCTGCCAAATTAGCGGTAATTACGGGCGGAGAACCTTTAATGCACAATTTAGATGAGCTGACGAAACAGTTGCACAAAGACGGTTTTATCATCAATATAGAGACCTCTGGTGCGCACCCACTTTCGGGGGAATTGGATTGGATTTGTCTCTCTCCAAAAAAATTCAAGAAACCATTGCCCGAGTTTTTCGAGAAAGCCAACGAGTTAAAAATCATTGTGTACAACAAAAGTGATTTTGCTTGGGCAGAGTCTTATGCCGAGAAAATGGGCAAAAACTGCCGACTTTTTCTCCAACCAGAATGGAGCAAGCATGCCGAAATGTTGCCACTTATTGTAGAATATGTGAAGCAAAACCCTAAATGGCAGATTTCATTGCAAACACATAAGTTTATGGATATTCCGTAAGGATTGCTCATTCAAAATAGCTAAAATCAGCTAAATCCAAACAGTTTCATCCAACAAGAGTTTTAAAAAATGTTACGAATCATACCTGCTTTTCTACTTGGAAAGTTTTATAGTTACCTTTCCGAAAAGCAAATTGAAGCTCAAAACAATTCTACCAAACATATTTTTGTGTAGTTGACAAGTGTTCCTCTCAAAATTACGAATACTGACAACTCCCACCAACATTAGAAAATTTATGGAATCAAAGAAAGTGAATGGCGTAAAGTTCAATCGTCACGACAAGCCAGAGTTCTTCAAAGTATTAAGAAAAAGAGTTAGTTCCCACCTCAAAGACAACAACATTTCCACAACTGCCAACCTGAACATGAAGCTGAAAACGGCTTTTATGATTGGGCTGTATTTCATTCCATTTGGCGTATTGCTTTTGGGTGGAGTTACCTCTAGCTGGCTGGCAATTGGGCTTTGGGCTTTGATGGGCTTCGGAATGTCGGGAATCGGTACTTCGGTAATGCATGATGCCAACCATGGTTCTTACTCCAAAAACCCGCTTGTGAACAATCTATTGGGCGCAATTTCCAATTTCACGGGTGTTTATCACAAAAACTGGAGAATCCAACACAACGTTCTCCACCACTCTTTTACCAACATTGATGGGCATGATGAAGATTTGAAAAATGCAGTTTTGCGCTTTTCTCCAAATCAAGAACATAAGGCGAGATACAAGCATCAAGCTTTCTATGCACCATTTTTCTATGGAATTATGACTTTATTTTGGGTAATCAGCAAAGATTTCCAAGACCTGAAAAGATATAGAGACGAGAATTTACTCGCCACGCAGGGAATGACCTATAAATCTGCTTTCATTGAAGTTTTACTTATGAAAATTGGCTACGTATTGCTCACGCTTGTTTTGCCTCTTTTAGTAGTTGCAGTTCCTGTTTGGGTTACTTTGCTTGGATTTTTCATCATGCACTTTATTACAGGTTTGCTATTGGCATTGATTTTCCAACCTGCACATGTTATTGAGGAAACTCAGTTTTACGAGCCAGACGAAAATGGAAGTGTAGAAAACAACTGGGCAATCCATCAAATGAAAACCACCTCTAATTTTGCCCACAAAAGTAAGTTGCTTTCTTGGTATATTGGCGGGTTGAATTATCAAATTGAACATCATTTATTCCCAAATATTTGCCATGTACATTATAAAGGAATCTCTAAGGTTGTGAGAGAGACCGCACAGGAATTTGGTGTTCCTTATTATAATCATGAAACATTCCTTGATGCAATCAAAAGCCATTTCTCTTTGCTCCATAGATTGGGAACTGGGGAAATTGATAGGGAAATGAAAAAGAAAGAGCGAGTTGCTGAAATGGTGGCTTAGGAATCATTGAAGTATCCAATCATCAAAGTTTAACGAAAGCCTTTCCCTTAGGAATGGGAATTAAATAAGGTGCTATTTTATCGCAGTTTGTTTTTGAGGCTAGTCTAGGCAAAAATTGTAGTCATAGCATCGCTATGGCGAAGTTTTTAACGAAGAATAGACCAAAAAGAAACAGGAGAAAATTTGCATTTATTTAATTCCCGTTCCTTAGATTTGGGAAAGGCTTTTTTGTTTTTAACAACATTCACAAACCAACAACTTGGGATTCCTGATTTGTGAATAATTATTAGTCAGTTTATGATTATTCGCCCAAAAATGTATATTTGGGAGCATTAATAAAATTCAATAAACAAAATTCAATACCAAATCTAGCATGGAACAAAATCCACTTTTAAATTATAGCGAGGGCGAAAAGTCTGCCTACTTGACACTTTTAGCTTCTGTAGCAACTGCCGACCACGAGAATAGCGAAGGAGAAGTGGCCTTTATGCAACAAATGTGTTCAGTCTCTAATATTAGCGAAAAATCTGCCAATGACGTGACTGAGGCAATGACTAACCCTTCTAGCGTAGATTTCCCAACTCATATTGCCAATTTGAAAAACAGCGAGCTCAAATTCTCTCTGATTGCAGACATTGTGAATATGATGAATGCAGATGGCGATATGGATGCAGACGAAATGGCTCATGTAAATAAATTGAACCAAGCACTCGACATTAGCCAAAACCAATTTGATGTAGTGAGGGAATATGTGCAGAAAGCAAACACGCAAGCCAAAACACAAGAAGCTACGCCTGGCTTAGGTTTTTTAGATGGAAAAGGTAGTGGAGCCGCATCAGGAGGAGGAATTGGAGATTTGCTAGGTACTGCAACAGATTTTTTGGCTCAATCAGGTTTGCTAAACAAATTCCAACAAAGCAATATTCCTACAAATAATTTTCAGCAAGGTTCTACTATGGGAACTATGCTTTCTGGCTTGGTAACTAGCTTTATCCAATCTAAACTTTCGGGAGGAAACAGTAACTCGGGAGCTGGTGGTGGAATGCTTGGTAGTTTGGTAAGCTCTGTGCTTGGCGGAAGCACAGGTGCAGGTAATGGTGCGACTGGCGGGCCAGATTTGGGTGCGTTGCTTGGTGGTTTGATGGGAGGCGCTAACTCCAACAGCCAAGGAGGACTTGGAGATATTTTAGGTCAAGTAATGGGTGGTCAGCAGAAAGGCGCTGGTTTACCAAACCTGTCGAACATTTTGGGCGGAGGCGGAAAGCCTGCTCAAAACTCTGGCATTGGTAGCTTCATTGGCTCTTTGTTAGGAGGTTAATTCAAGTAAAAAATTGAAAAATAGTAAGATAGCAAATTAAGAAAACCGTAGAAAACTCCTCAAGAATCTATTCTTGAGGAGTTTTCTGTTTGTAAATAATTCAAAATAGGTGTTCAAATTGTTATTCTGCCACGTAAAGGCTATTCTTGCAGTTGAAAACTCAACCTACCTAGTTTTGATTTAGGCAGGAAATTCTGAAACACTTAACTAATCTAGGTCAAACAATGAATAAGAAGACCATACTAGGAACAATTGCCTTTCTTGTAATTGCCTACATCCTCACCGCTTTATATTTTTCGCCCGTTCTCGATGGGAAATCCATTCCTCAATCGGATGTGGTTCAGTTTGAGGGAATGGCAAAGAAAGCAACCGATTACAGAACGGCAACTGGCGAGGAAGCATTGTGGAATACAGGTATGTTTTCGGGAATGCCCGATTTCATGATTTCTATGGGCTATTCCTCTCCAGTTGTGTATTATCCTCATTATGTACTTACCAATCTGTTCCCAAGTTCGCTTTCGGCAAGTCAACTCATGCTTTCTATGCTCTGCTTTTTTGTGCTGTTGCGAGTTTTCAAAGTCAATATTTACTTGTCAATTCTGGGTGCGGCAATTTATGCACTCAACACTTATAACATTATAAATATAGAAGTTGGACATAATACCAAAATCTGGGCAATTTCCTATTCTTGTTTGGTTTTGGCGGGAATGAGATTGCTTTTTGAGAAGAAATGGTTTTGGGGAGTCCCATTACTCACGCTTGGGCTAACTCTCCAGATGAATGCAGGGCATCCTCAGATTACCTATTATTTAGCTTTCGTATGCGTGATTTATGGAATTAGCGAATTGATTTTTGCTGCAAAAGCAGGAGAAATTGGCAAGTTCTCTAAAATCATTCCAATTGCTTTGGTGATTGTGCTGATTGGTGTGGGAGCGCAGGCAATCAAATTCTGGACATCAAAAGAATATTCCGTCTACTCAACTCGTGGCAAACGTTTACTCACTCCATCCGAAGCGGAGAAAGATTCTAAACCAGCAGAAGGCTTGAGCAAAGACTATGCTTTCAGTTGGAGTCAGGGAGTTACCGAAACCTTCACTTTGCTCGTTCCTTATTTCTACGGTGGCGGAAGTGCGGAGAAAATCGGTAAAGACTCAGAATCCTACAAAGTACTTTCTACGGTCATCAGCCCAGCCAATTTAGATAATGCTGTCAAGAATGACCAGATCAAAGTCTCCCTTTATTTTGGCGACCAGCCATTTACTGCAGGGCCACTTTATGCAGGGGCAATTGTCTGCTTTTTGTTTGTGGTTGGATTGTTTGTGTTGGATGGGCGTGATAAATATTGGGTTTTAGGAGCCGCATTGCTTTGCGCTATGTTCGCTTGGGGAAGGAACTTCTCTTCTTTCAACTATTTCCTTTTCGATTACTTCCCTGGATTTAATAAGTTTCGTTCAGTTTCAATGGCTTTGAGTATGACTCTCATCTTAATGCCATTTCTAGGAATACTCGGATTGGATAAAATTGTGAAGAACCGTTCTGCTATTTCCAACCTAGATAAAAAATTATTGACGGCAGGTGGAATTGTGGCAGGCTTATGTTTATTAGTTTGGGTTTCAGGAATGAGTGGAGATTTCTCCAAACCTGGAGATGAGGCATTTCTGAACAGAATTTTCGGTGCGGATTTCAAGAACCCACAAGCCTCGCAGCAAATGGCAACTGCCTTGGCAGATGACCGAGCTTCAGCTAGGCAATCAGATGCGTTGCGTTCATTTATGCTGATTGCTTTCGCCTTCGGGGCAATTTTCACCTATGCAAAAGGGAAAATTTCGCCAGTTGTGGCAATGGTTGTGGTTGGATTTTTAGCCATGGGAGATTTGTGGGCAGTAGATAAACGCTATTTGTACAACTCCAAATTTGAGAAGAACGCCATCAAAAAATCAATTGTCAAAACGCCAGCCGATGATTTAATCCTCAGAGATAATGACCCACATTACCGAGTATTCAATCTTCGTGGTGGATTTCAAGAAGCCAACACTTCTTATTTCCATAAATCTATTGGTGGTTATCATGCTGCTAAACTGAGAAGGTATAATGATTTAGTGGAAATGCAAATGTCACGAGAGCAACAGAAACTGATTGCTGCTATTCAATCGGGCAATCCAGATTTCTCCAACCTGAATATTTTGAATATGCTTAACGCCAAATATTTTAAATTTGGAAATTCAGAAAGGGAAGTTGCCCGAAATAATTCAGCTTTAGGCAATGCTTGGTTTGTACAGAATGTGGTAGATGTGAAAAATGCCGATGAGGAAATGGCAAAACTTTCCACAACTAACACGGCAACGACTGCGGTTGTAAATATGGACGAGTTTGGATTAAAGCAGAAATCTTTTGCAGTAGATAGCTCGGCAACTGTAAAACTGATTAGCGAGAATGCTAGAAAAGTAGAATATGAAACCAACTCCAATCAAGATGGGCTGTTGGTTTTCTCGGAAATTTATTATCCAAAAGGCTGGACAGCTACAATTGATGGTAAGGAAGCACCAATTGTAAGAGCAAACTATGTATTGAGGTCTATTCAAGTTCCTGCTGGAAACCACAAAGTTACTATGGCTTTCAACCCAGTATCTTATACCAACGGAAGCTCAATAACCGCAGTTAGTGGTTGGCTGTTTGGCTTATTGGTTTTCGGAATGTTTGGGTTCGCCATTTTCAAATCGGTAACAAACAAAGATGAGGAAGAGCTTGAAGATATTGATAGCTTGGAAGAAGTTCAGAAAAGACCGTCTCCAAAAGCAAACGAAATGAAAGAAGTTGCCAAACCGAAAACAACTTCTAAACCCACAAAATCCAACCGAAAAAAGAAGAAATGATAAAAGCTCATTGTTAAAAAAAGGGATAGGCTAGATTTTAAAATCTAGCCTATCCCTTTTTTTTTGAACTAAAGACTTTGGACTCTCGACTAAAGACTCTTTCACATTCCCTCTCTCACGCCTTCTCTTGGCAATAAATGCAACTCGCCACACTGAGAGAACTTCACGCCTTCAGCAATTCCAAAATCATGCGTTTTCACATATTCCTTGAAAAGTTTGACAAACTGGTCTGACTTCTCTGTCTTTTTTCTTTTGAAATGGTAGCCGAAATAGTCTAAATGTCCTGTTTCGCTGAAGTGTAAATGAGCGTACAAACGTTGTTTTTTATTAAAATACAATCCTTTTTCATGGTAATATACTGTGAAATTGTGCCACAAGTCATGCCATGCCTTATCCACAATTGCATGCTTTTTTTCGTTGTTATCACAGCATTTGAATTGTGCATTGGCAACTTTTGGGTATTCATCGTGCATTTTTAGACTTTTCTCTTTCGCCTTCTTCAGAGAGACTGCTTCTGGCTTATGTTCATGTTGCGCCTGAACTTGAAAGTATCCGAAGAAGAAAAATGTAGCTAATAATAAAAAAGATGTCTTCATAATGATTTTAATTTGTAGTGAGTTTAGTAAGGAATCAATACGGGAAATTAGCTATTTCCAAAGGTAAATGAAAATGAGGTTTTTGGGAAGAGGAAAAGGAGCAAAGAGGAAGGAGAAAAGAGGAAAGGCAAATTCGCCTTCATAAAATCATAAATCTGCAATTCGATAGGCAAAAGGATATTTTCCGCTTGTTTATAGTTATAGGATTGTAGTTAAAGTCAGAACTAGCCGTCCGCAACTAGCCGTCCAGCGACCTCTAACCAGCTGGCTTGACTTTCAGGAGTTGGTGCCGAGTTTCGGGAATGCTGATTCTTACTCATTAATGAACAATTTATGAAATCCAACAAAAAGAATGAAAGCTGTGTAATATGAGTTAATTAGATAGAGAGAGTACAGAAAAGTTACTCCACTCTTTTCTCTTTTTTCCTTTCTCTTTTCTCAAATTCTGCAATTCGCCAAATCTTAGCTCGCCAACTCACAAATCCAATTGCTTTCCAAGTTTGGCACAAAAATGAAATCCAACCAAGCAAAAACTGCCATTTTCAACTTGCTATCTTACTTTTTTGCCAACCTACTAGTTGGATTCTGTCATTTTGTCAGTCATAATGCGTTGGCACAAGCCTTGTTAATTTAGAAGCAGAAATTGAATTTAAAATAACATAAATCTAAATTATATCATGGGTAAAATTATTGGAATTGACTTAGGAACAACCAACTCGTGTGTTGCCGTTATGGAAGGTAACGAGCCAGTGGTCATCCAAAATAGCGAAGGAAGAAGAACAACTCCTTCAATTGTGGCATTCTTAGAGAATGGCGAGAGAAAAGTGGGTGATCCTGCAAAACGTCAGGCAATTACCAACCCAACAAAAACGATTAGTTCTATTAAGCGTTTCATGGGTAAGCAATTCAAAAACGTATCGAAAGAGATTGAAACAGTAGCTTATACGGTAGTAAAAGGAAACAACGATACGCCAAGAGTACAAATTGGTGATAGAAATTATACTCCACAGGAGATTGCCGCAATGGTTTTGCAGAAAATGAAGCAAACTGCGGAAGATTATTTGGGAATAGAAGTTACAGAAGCAGTAGTAACTGTACCAGCTTATTTTAATGATGCCGAACGTCAGGCAACAAAAGAAGCGGGAGAAATTGCAGGTTTGAAAGTTCGTAGAATCATTAACGAACCAACTGCCGCAGCTTTGGCTTACGGATTGGACAAGAAACTGGAAGACAAACTCATTGCTGTATTCGATTTGGGTGGTGGTACTTTTGATATTTCTATCCTAGAATTAGGTGATGGAGTTTTTGAAGTAAAATCTACAAACGGAGATATTCACTTAGGTGGAGATGATTTCGATCAAGTAATTATCAACTGGTTGGCAGAAGAATTCAAAACGGATCATAACATTGACTTGAGAAAAGATCCAATGGCGATGCAACGTTTGAAAGAAGCGTCAGAGAAAGCAAAAGTTGAATTATCTAGCTCTAGCAGCACAGAAATCAACTTGCCTTATATCATGCCTGTTGATGGAATTCCTAAGCACTTGGTGAAAACTTTGAGCAGAGCCAAATTCGAGCAATTAGCAGATGAATTGTTCCAAAGAATGATGATTCCTTGCCAGAAAGCATTGAAAGATGCAGGATTGGAAACTTCTGAAATTCACGAAGTAATTTTGGTAGGTGGTTCAACACGTATTCCAAGAGTACAGAACGATGTAGAGAAATTTTTCGGAAAAGCGCCTTCAAAAGGAGTAAACCCTGATGAAGTTGTTGCCGTTGGAGCAGCTATTCAAGGTGGAGTTCTCACAGGAGAAGTGAAAGACGTTCTTTTATTGGACGTAACACCACTTTCTTTAGGAATCGAAACAATGGGTGGTGTGTTCACAAAACTCATAGAGTCGAACACAACTATTCCAACCAAAAAATCTCAGGTATTCTCAACTGCGGCAGACAATCAGCCATCTGTTGAGATTCACGTTTTGCAAGGCGAGCGACCTTTGGCGAAAGACAACAAAACAATTGGTAGATTCCACTTGGACAGCATTCCACCAGCACCAAGAGGCGTACCTCAAGTAGAAGTAACCTTCGATATTGATGCCAATGGTATCTTGAATGTTTCCGCTTTAGATAAAGGAACAAACAAAGAGCAGAAAATCAGAATTGAAGCTTCTTCAGGTTTGACAGATGCAGACATCGAGAGAATGAGAAACGAAGCAGCAGCCAATGCAGTTGCCGACCAAGAGGCGAAAGATAAAATTGAGAAAGTAAATGCTGCTGACTCAATGATTTTCCAAACGGAGAAACAATTGCAAGAGTATGGAGAGAAATTATCTCCAGACAACAAAACGGCAATTGAAGCAGCTTTGACGAACTTGAAAACAGCACATCAGAATCAAGATGCTGCTACAATCGACACGGCTTTGGAAGTATTGAACGAAGCATGGAGCAAAGCTTCTACTGAAATGTACCAACAAGGTGGAGAAGAAGCTGGCGCACCAGGCGCAGAGCCAACAGCCGATGCCAATGGCGCAGATGCTGGCGATGCAACTAAAGATGCAGAAGCCGAAGACGTAACAGACGTAGATTACGAAGAAGTAGAGAAAAAATAATTCTCCCTTCAACACATAAAATGAAAGCCTACTCGAAAGAGTAGGCTTTTTTTTGTTTGGATTTCACTAATCGACAATTGATGAGTGGCTACAAATATTTTTAGAGAATTGAGAATTTTTGGCTCTAGTCTGTTCCGCCCAACTTTGGAGTAATCTTTCAGAGATTCAGAATTTTATTTAGACCTGCCAAGTCTCTGAGACTTGGCAGGTCTTTCGTAATTAAACTCCAAATTTGGAATGCGGTGTTGGCTACAATCCTATAATTATAAATGAAAAAACACTCTCAATAAGCAGTAATAAAACTACTTCAAGCTAAAACATCAACCGCAGGATTTATCAAAGAGCCACAAAATTTTCTTAAATTTACTCTCATACCAAATATTTTTTTGCATAAAACATAAAACCACCTCTTGCTTATTTACATAACAAACCCGTTTATCCAACCTTACATGAAAATATTTCATTCACTCATATTGCTAGCATTATTGTGCTCTTGCCAACAAAAAAATGATACTAAAGAGGTATTTTCAGAGTCAGAAGTAGAGGAAATTAAGCGGCCTTACATTCCATTTTTTATAACTGTTCCTTTCAAAGAAGATACTACTTACCAATTAACATTATCCCACAATCCAACCAGAAAAGACACAGAATTAACGCTGTCAAAAGGAGGTAATGTTATTGATAGACGAACTTATTCATCTTACATAGTTGCCAAGGGTGGGAAATTTGAAGTGGAAAATTTCCCCCAAAAGCTCGTGGTAGAAAACCTGGCAGATACGGTAGAAGTAGGAGTTGTGAAATTTGTGGATTCAGAGCAAAACATATCTAGGCTTATAGTAGGAAGAGCCAACGAGAAACTTATAAAGATGAAGTTTTTGCCAAACCGTTCTTATGCACATTACTATAAATACAAGATTGACTTGAAAGATAGCTTAATCAATCTTTCTACTTCGAGGTTTTTTATTGAAGATGATTCATTGGTAGATGTGAAAAAGGAACAATACACCGTGCTTTCCAAGAGACTATTGATTAAAGTGAATTATCCGACAACAGATACATTGTTTAGTTATCAGTTCAAAAAAGACACTTCCCTCTATTATCATATTCTGACTGATAAAAAGACAAGAATTGATGATTTGTTCTATGCAATTTTAAGTAAAGAATCTCGTGTTATTGACCAACACAAATTGAAACCAGTCAATTATTCAAACCTCTATGTAAATGGAGTTTTCAAGAAAGGATATCAAGATATAGGCATTCCCAATATAGATGAATTGGGAATGCTTTCAACAGACGGCATAGGAGAAGCTTGGGATGGATATGGTTTTAGAGATATGCTTTTTGGAGTCAGCAATGGGAAACTAATTAACGAAGTCTATATTAAAAGCCAAGGCTACAACATAGATTTTATAAATGGTATAGACGAAAATGAAACATTCATAATTCTCAGCAAAAACAGCGATACGACAAATTTAATAGTCCAAAAAAAGGTTTACTCTACTCACAATAGTGAATCTAAACCATATTACTCTTTCGTGGGGCATAAGAAATATAATTTCTCAAACTATACATTTAGCTTCGAATACGATAGTCTTTATCGGATTGCCAAAGTGAAAGAAGGTTTGACAGTAAGAAGTTTACCTGGTCTAGTAGAATCTCCTATTATTGGGAAAACTGCTTACTTGGATACAGTTCTTGTATTGCAAAAATCAGAAGTCCCATTTACATTGAAAGAAAGCAACGGCAAAACTGTAGAAGGCTATTGGTGTAAAATGTACTACGCCAAAGGACTTGATTCAATTGGCTATGTGTTTGACGGATACCTTGAAAATCTAGATAAATAGCTGATTGGCTCTTGTGTTTCTCAGTCGTTTCTTCTCATTCTTCAATTTGAACTTCCCAAAACACACTTTCTGGAAGAAAAACTTCATAAACCTGATTAAACCCATTCATTCTCTTCAAACTAACTATTTCAATAAGAAGTACATCGTTGGGAGTAGCGTAATAATCAATCATTTTAGTAAGTTGAGTATTTCCTTTAGAATGATGATTGCACATAATTGACGCTATAAACCTTTCTCCTCTCAAAAGACTTACTTTCCACTCTGTGATTAGAAATCGAGCATCTTTTGGAATATAGCTTGCAAATAATTCAGTCGGTTTACAATCGAATATGAGCCTGTGATTTACATATTCCAAACTGACATTTGTTTTATCGCCTTTATAAGCATCTTCTCCAAATCGTAAAACATGGTCTCCTCCAATTCCTGAGGAATAAATAGATGGTAAAGGAACTGGTTTTACCAAAAATGAATCTTCAAAAACCAACTCATTCCCTTGATTCCAAATTCTTAAAACCAACTTTTCCGAAAAGTTATTTGGCATTATTGTCAAATGATCATAGTGAGTTCCATCTTCCTTTATGACATCTTTTTGAATCAGAGAATCACAATTTGTCGCTTCAATTCTATATTCATCAAAAGAAACATCAGGTAATCCTGAAAAAGCAATCTCGTTCACACATTT
>JBLIFI010000076.1:0-13422 GCA_047633715.1 Flammeovirgaceae bacterium | reverse complement strand
GCTTTGTTTCAATAAAACCGCTGTCTCTAAGAAGTCTTAGGAACGGAAATTAAATAAAATGCTACTTTCTCTTGTTTCTTTTTGGGCTATTCTTCGTTAAAAAAGTATGCCGTAGCGGTGCTATGCCAAACTTTTTTGCCTAAACTAGCCTCAAAAATAAACTGCGACAAAACACGCATTTATTTATTCCCCGTTCCTTAACCAATAATGCGTTTCTCTATCTTCCTTGTAGGCAATAGAGAATTTGGCAATGAAATCTTTCTTACTTTGTGCGCCAACACCTTCTTCTGAATTTGCTCCGATGGAAGTCCCTGACCGCAAAACCTGTTTGGAAAGTTCGTATTCTTTTTTCTCCGATTTCAGATGGACATATAGCTTGATAATCCTCAAAGAGAATTGATAACTTTTCGTAAGAATTACGTTCTCAGTTTTCATGCTAAAAAGAAATGAGAATTAGGAAGTAGGTTGCAGAAACAATTGAATATTAGAAACACCAAAAGAAAACACATTCTTCTTTTTTAATTCCTTTCCTATTCCAGCTTTTGATAATAAAACAAGCTATCATTCTTCAATTCAGGATGAAGAATCGAAATTAAATCACCCAAAATCAGATGCGGATTTACGATTCCAGACTCCCAATAATCATTGCCCATTCCGTTGGGAGAAATGCGTTTGTTGTAGTTGAATACGTTTCCGTTTTGGAAAGATTTGAAATCTGAGAAGCGGGAATCGGTTGCGAGAAGTTGCTGTTTGGAAGTCGCTGAACCTGCACGAATCCAGTAATCAGCTTCTACGCCAATTGGGTAAACTGATTCAAAATCGAGTTGGAGACTGACTGTGGAAGTGTCTTTTGCCCAATTCCAGTTTGCACCAGCATCTGTCAATAAATTGGAAATGTAGCTTTTCGAGCCAGCAATTGACCACATTCCTTTGTAGGGCAAACCTCCAATTACAAGTGGTTTAGTTTCAGCATTTCTACCAAGTTCAGCTAACTCCAAATACTTTTTTTCTACTTCATCGAATTTCTTTTGAGCTAGTTCTTCTTTACCAAGCAATGTGCCAAGCACTTTTACCCATTCTGTTCTGCCAAGCATGGTTTCCTCCATCCATTCGGAATTGAGCAAAACGGGAATTCCCAAATCTAACATGGGGCGATAAGTTCGCTCAAAGCTTGCTTGGGAAAAGCCAGAAGTCATCAATAAACTTGGATTCAGAGTTAGAATCTGCTCTTGATTCAAAGTTGCACCATCTCCAACCGAAACTAATTTCCCATTCTCTAAACGGCTTCTGATTTCCTCGTTGTAAACATATCCTACCGAACTCAATCCAATAATTTTATCTGTGGCATTCAGAAAATCTGCCAAAGCAATATGTGTAGTGGAAAGCGCTACAAAATTACTGATTGGTGTACGAATAGTTTGAAATTCGGGGAATTGAGTAGGTTTAGTTTCTGTAGATTTCGGCAACAATAAATAACTCATTGTGTCTGCCTTGTCGTTGAATGGGCGGAGGATATGGAGAATTTGGAAATCGTCATACTTCTCAAAAGCAAAACCTTTGGCGTATTTTGGAGTAATTTGCTCGAAATCGAGATTGCCTTTTTCGGATTGATTCGGTTTTTGCTCACAACTGAAAACAAGAAGGATGCAAATGGCTGAAAGGAAACTTATGGCTGTGAAGCGAGGACGCTTCTGTAGGTTTCTTAGGTTCAAGCGTGGACGCTTGAACCAGTCCAAACAAAATAGGGTAGAAAAATCGAAATGAAATTGAGAAATCTGATTTCTCAATTGAGCGAACGGCAAGATAATATCCGTCTTGCGGAACGTTATGTTTTTTATTTTTATGTTCATAATTACTGGCTTTTCTCCCGAAAGCATTTGGTAAATAATCACATTGGCAGGTCTTCTGACTCTCCTTCTCCAAATCGCCTTCCCAACCATTTATTTGGTCAGTGGCTTCCATTATTTGGAAACTAAAAAATAGGATTACAGCAGCGGGGACTGTCTAGGATTCACACCTAATTCCCTTTTAATGCCTTTGCTCAATCGAATTGAGCAAAAACAACCATTGCGGGCGCAAAGGTAAATGGAAAGTCTGGGAATAGTTGGGTTTGGGGAGATTGTTTTTGCAAATCTAGTTTCTTAAAAACTATTACTTACAATTCATGTTACGCAGTTTTCATTTTATAGGTGGGAAACTGCTTGTTACTCAGACCTGATTTGCCTTTTCTTATATGCTTATAGCTAAACCGCAACTGGCCGTCCGCAACTGGCCCATCCGCATTCAATTTTGGGGAAACTAAACTGAAATTCAGTTTGGAGTTTAATAGGGTTGATCTTTGGGGCAAAAAGCGTTCAACTTACCAAGCCACTGCCCAAAATTGGCAACATCTAACCAACTGAGTTAACTCTCAGGATTGGTTACGAGTTTCATAAATATTGATTCCTGCTCACCGATAGACAATTTGTAAAATCCAACAAAAACAGTTTTGTACTTATTCTCATTCATCTACAATTATTTCAAATTCCACCATAAAATTTGCTCCTTTTTCGAGTTTGCTTTCGCACCAAACAGAACCTCGCATGGCTTCCACGTATTTCTTCACAATAGAAAGTCCTAAGCCTGTAGATTTTTCGCCATCAGTAGGTTGGGCAGATAGTTTCTGGTATTTCCCAAACAGCTTTTCCATGTCATTCTCATGAATTCCTGGACCTTCATCAATGATTTCAATTTTTGCTTTGGAATCAGACTTGGTTACTTTGATGTAAATCGTTTTCCCTTTTGGCGAGAATTTTAGGGCGTTGGAAATCAAATTCTCCACTACCTGTTCGGTGTAATTGGTATCCACTTCCACATGAGAGTCTTCTAACTCCAACCGTAACTCAATTTCCTTTTGGTTGGCTCGGTCTTGGAAGTTTTCTGCTACTTTCCCAACCACTTTTGCGAGGTTAACTGCCTGCCAATTGATTTGTAAATCCTTCGCTTCCGAAGCTTTGATATCGAGCGTTCGGTTAATCATTTGGTTCATTCGGTTGAGCGTGCCAATCATGTGTTCGGTATATTCTACATGGTCGGGCTGGAGTTGGTCAGATTCTGATTTGAGCAGATTTGCAATCGTCAGCAAGCTCGTCATTGGGTTTCGTAAATCGTGCGCTAAAACTCCCATTAAATGGTTTTTCTCTTCGTTGAGCTCTTGTAATTTTTCGTTTTGCTTTTCTAATTGCCCCCGCTGGATTTCAATTTCCGAACTCTGAATTTCTATCTCCAAAGTCCTTTCCTTCACTTTCTTTTCTAGGTTTTTGTTTATCCCAGCTTGCATGCTTTTATTGGCTTTCAGTTGGGAAATTAACTTGGATTGGACTTCTCGTTTAGATTCTTCACTTTGTCGCATTCGGTAGTTCAAGCCAATTGAGAAGCAAAGTACTTCTGTTACCAAACCAGCTTCCACTACATAAGTCATGACTCGTGTGGAGATTCCTTGAAACCAACCCCAAGAAGCGAAAGTCAACCCATAAAAAAAGAACGTTACTGAAAATAGGTAAGTGGATGCTCCAATCAAAAAGAGGTAATAAATCCTGCTTTTGAGCACTCGCAATTTCCACAACACAGCAATGGAAACTCCAACTCCCAACAGCAATACGCCAACATTGATTGTACGAATGAGCCAAGTATCAAAAGTAAATATCAAAATTCCAAGCAGGACAGTCAGAATAACTAATTCAAATCGAATCCAATTGAGAATTAACTTATCTGCCGATGGAACTTTCTTTTTGGTGTGGAAATACCTGCGGGTGAAAAGTGCATAAAACAAGGTGCTGGCGTAGGTAGAAAGTAGCCAAATATAGGTTTCCGACCGTGGGAAATTACCAGTAACATGTTGGAGTGTGTAGCCATATAAATGGAGGAAATAGATTGAGCCAGCAATGAGGTAAAGCACATAGTATAGATAAGAACGGTCTTCTGAGGAAAAGAAGTTGAATAGATTATAGAGAATCATAATCCAAATCATTCCTTGAAATACGCATTGAACGGCTATATTTCGCATTCTCCAAAAGGAAAGTAAGGACGGTGCGAATAAAAATGGTTTAGTAGAAACTGGGTAGTTACTAAAGTTCCTGCTCTTGAAAAACAACTCGACTTCCTCTCCTTTTTCGAGAGATAAATCTATGTAATAACGTTTTTTTGGATTGGTCAAATCTCGTTTTTCCCTTAACCAACCTACTTTGTGTGTTTCTATCTTCCCATTTTTCCTCAATAAATAGATTTCCGATAATCCACCACCTACTCCTAAATTGAGAGTTAAATCTTTTTTGAGTTCACTTTTAAATTTGATTTTTCCCCAATAGGTCAATTCAGGCTTGAGTTTTTCTTTTATTTCAGAAGCAGGTTTAAATTGGTCGGATTGAGTGATGGCTTCTGCTAAATTGAGCGAGTGAGTAGAGTCTGCCAAAACAGCGGTGTATTTCTCTAATTCTGAATATTCACTCTCCGTCTCTATTTTGCTGATTGTGTAAGCTTCTTGCCCAAAACTAAATTGGGAAAAGGCAATGGCATTCAGGAAAAATATAATTCGGAGAAGTAATTTCATTGAGCAGTTTTTCGCTTGGGGCAACTAAAGAATTTGATATAAAATCATTTTGGCAATTCGTCTTTCGATACCTTTTTTGTTCCGTAAATAATTAAACCAATTGCAAATAGCATCAACGCAATTGGATAGAGAATATTCACTTCATTCCCTGTCATTTTTAGAATGAGACTTACCACAAACAAAATGATTGATAAAATGAATATCACATTGGTGATCGCCTTTTTATTCATCATTGAACGAGTTTGAAATAGAAAAACGAATTATTTTTAAGCTTGATTTACACGAATTTGGTGAATAATTCTCGTCTTTGAGAATTGCAGGTAAAGTTTTTGTGCTTTTTAGCACTTAGCAAAGTAAAAACCTCTCTAATTCTACTTTAAGACTCTAAACTAGATCCTTAACTAAAATGATAATCGTTGCTTTTTTTGTTTGAATCTTTAAAAAAAACGTTTTAAATAGTTTTTTTAGGTTGCTATAAAGAACATCCATCTGAAGATGGATGCAATTGAATGATAGATTTACTCTTTCAATGAAAGTTTGGAGTCCTGATTCAATTGCCACTAGCTTCAGCTAGTGGAGAACGAGTTGCATATTCCAGAGTCTTAAAGTAGAACTAGAGGTAATGCATTCTCACTTTTTTACAAAAATCACCTTGGGTAATACTGAAAGAAACTTGATTATGTCGGGTTTTGACAGTTAATGTCGGGTTTTGACAGTTAATGTCGGGTTTTGGCTAGGAGGGAAAAGGAGATAAGTTTACATTTATGCATAATCTTTTTTGCTCTATCGTGAATTTGGGTATTGAGTGCAATTCATGATTTTGAAGTTTAAGTTATTAGGTTCAAGTGTGGACGCTTGGGAAGCCCCGCTTGAACCAGTTTTATTGCTTGTTTTTCGAGTTTTAACAAACTCGAAAAACAAGCTAATTTCTTCAAATCTTAGTTTTGTTATACCTTTTAACCAAATTCACGATAGAGCCAGTTTTTTTAACCAAAACAAAATTAAAATGCAAAGGAAAATGTTACAAAATGGGTTGCGATGGATTTGTGGCTTGTTACTTATGGTGGGCATGGCTGTGGAAGCAGAAGCTCAAGTAGTGCAGGCAGAGACTGCCACCACTTTAAGTGGGGTGTCTTCCCGGACAGGTAGTAATTCAAATGGAGGTTATTTGGATTATGGAGGTGCTAATACCTATGCACAATGGACTGGCGTTTCGGCCGGTGGTACTGGAACCTTAACGCTTCGCTATACGGTTGGATCATCAACGCGAAAATTAAAGTTAGCGGTAAATGGAACGAATTATGGTACAAAAACGCTAGGTTTTACTGGGAATCCTGCTTGGTCTACTTGGGCAACAGTTACTTGGGACAATGTGAGCTTTGCTGGCAGTAATACCATTCGTTTAACAGCTGACGGTGCGTCAGGTCCTAATATTGATGAGTTTACGATATCAGCATCAGGAATTATACAGGCAGAAAGCTATACTTCTCAATTTGGTACCAGCACAGCGAATACTAATGATGCAGATGGAGGGCTTTATGTAGGCTGGATTAATAGTGGAGACTGGCTTGTCTACAACACCATTAATATCCCAGAAGCAGGAGACTATAAAATTCAATACCGAATTTCCTCCCCATCATCAAATAGAAACGTGCAATTACAAGTAAAACGTGGTGGTAGATATATCACATTAGGAACGGCTGATGTACCTAATACAGGAGGCTGGCAAACTTGGAGAACCGTTTCACATACTGTACATTTCGATCAAACGGGTGTTCAGGAGTTTCGTATCTACTTTCCAACTACTGGAATAAATATCAACTGGTGGTCGTATGAAAAAGTCAGTATCGATTTAGCCTCTCATTCAGAAAGCTTTGAATCAAACCTTGGAGATTGGGTGCAGGCAACTAATGATGACATGAACTGGGCACGGAGAACAGGTTCCACACCTTCATCTGGTACAGGACCTTCTGATGCAACCAATGGCACATCATATCTGTATGTAGAAGCTTCCTCTCCGAATGCTAATAAAAAAGCATTTTTAGAACAAATCATAGATACTAAAGGGTATAATTTGAAGCTGAAATTTGACTATCATATGTATAGTAAGAACCGTCCCACCGATATGGGGCGTTTAGGGGTAGTCGTATTAGAAGGTAGTTCGCGTTATACATTATTTCAGGCAAGCAAAAGTCAAGGGAATCAATGGAAAGAAGGCACTATTGATTTAAGCATGTATCAAGGAAAGACAATTAAAATTGTTTTTGAGGCAACTGTTGGTGATCATTGGCAAGGTGATATTGCCATAGATAATATTAGATTAGAGGATAACGGTATGTTATCTACCAATCCTGATGCGCCTTATGTGCCACTTGATAAACGTAAACTTGATGCAAATGGCAACTGGGTTGGGAGATCTTGGCAGATTAATAAATTTGATTGGACTCAAAAAGAATCTATTGGCAATTCCAATGCAACTTTGCAAGAGGAATTAGAAAGGCTTTTTGGTGAAGTACCTAGTAATCCTAAAGGTGTTATTATTGAAGGAGGGAATGCCAATGCAGGGCAAGAAATATTTCCAGCAAATCCATTTTATGGTAACCCCCTAATAGGAGCCGATAAAGCTGTCAACGCACAAGGAGTAACTGTACAAATGCTTTGGCAAGATGGCTGGGAATTAGTGAAGCAAAATTTAGGTTATAAAGCAGATGGAACACCTCTAACAGGAAATTCATATGGTAATTTCTACTTGATGAAAAAACCATACATTATACTCTATAATCGTTATACTGGAATACTCAGAGTGTTAGTATTATATACTAATCCAAACAGTACTTTCAACCGTGTAAATGTATGGTTAGAGTTTCCTCAAGAAGGGGAAAGCTCACATTTGTTAGGCGCAACTCAGGGTTATGCTTTAGAAAGTCAAGCATTACAAAAATATGTAGTCACTAGTAATAGTTCTAGCACTGGTTCGGGGTATAACTGGACTTATGCAGATTTTCCAGTTGCCTTTGACCCTTGTGCACAAGATTTTACCAGTTCACTAAAAGTAAGTTTTGAAACTGTGGCAGAAGGAACTGTTGCGTTAGAAGGTAGGCAAGTTGGAACACAACGTCCAGCAAGTAGTTCATTTAGTTTGTCTCCTGAAAAGTTTTTAGTAGGCGCAGCTGGTGGAGATAACTTAGGGCATTTTGTATTTACAGACATAGGTGATGTTGCAAATCAGAATTATAGTAACATAGGCACTCTTGAGACACCTACTGGCAGCAGGTCTACAGCTACCGTGATAGGCGAAGTTAGTTCAGGCTTAACTGCTGTAGATGGTCTGTTAAAGCTACTTACAACGACAACAGGTGTAGCTCCTGCTTTAACAGCACTAACTTGGGGTGCAACGTTTATGAATACGCAATCTCGCCCTCCTTCGTTTGATCAAGATATAACATTGCCTGCTCCTCAGCCATATGTATCTTTTGCTCAGTTAAAACTCAACGGAAGTGTGAGCAGGGTTACGCAAGGAGAGTCGTTTCTACTTGCCACACCAGGTTCTGGAAACTCGCACGTTGCTCCTGAATATGGTTCTCAACAAAGTACTGCTATTGCGCCAATATATAATCAAACTCTTGGAGTATTTAACTTAGTCAATCAACCAAAAATAAATATGTACTTGGCTAAATCAGGGACGGGGCGAATTACTGCTGTAACAGCAAAAATGACAGAACCAATTTACTATACAGTTAATGATAAATTAGACATTGATTGGGATAAAAGTGAGTTTTTGGTTTCTATAAAAGTATCTTCTGAAATTGATTTGGAAAATCATCTTATTGTAGGCCCATACAATATTAATGAACAAACAAAATTAAATGATGATTTGATGAATGACTTTTATATTGGCATTAGAAGCCGAAGTACAGGGCAGTATGACATTATTGATCATCCAACTCCTTCGGAACGACTAGATGGAATTGACACAAGACCTCACTTCTTTCAAAGTATGTATATCACCCCTGATAATCCCCTTACATCAAATAATAATTATGTAAGAGTTAAGTTCAAAAGCAACGGTAATGAAGGTGCTCTTCGTTATAGTGGTTATTTGAATAATATTAATTCTTGGGACTTATTATACGAAGATGAAAACCGTGGGGTGTCTATAATAAGTGGTGACGGATCATATCTTAGAAACAACGCATCTAGAGTCGATCTGATCAATAGTGGTTCTAATATAGCAGCATATATGAGAGATGGAGATGAAACTGCATTTAAAAATAACATCTCTTTTACATTAGTTGTTCAAGCAAAAATTGTTTACAGAACATTAGATCGTGATGGGAACCAGAATGTGAGCTTCCAACAATATAGCTTTCCAGCAAAAACAACTACTGTGTATGGTACTATAAATAGAGAAACAAGTATTTTAACAGGACCTTTATATAACTTATTTGGTTCAAACTATTACGTAAATTCTGCAGATGTTAGAAATCATATTTGTAACAATAGTAACCGCTATAAATCTATTGATGTTTCCAATTTGCGTAAACGTGATCTGCAGGAGGAAAGTGAACATAAAACTATAAAACAACTCACCTCACTCCAAGTCAACGCCTATCCCAATCCAACACAAGGTAAAATCAATTTTGATTTTGCGTTGCCAGAAGCAGGAGAAGGTAAGTTGGTGTTGTATAACATAATGGGGCAAGCGGTTATGGTGATAGCAGAAGGTCAGATGAATGGTGGCATTAACCAAGTAAGTGCCGATGTATCTGGTTTAGATGCAGGTATTTATATCTACCGTTTAGAAACGAGCCAAGGCGAGCCTACTTCGGGTAGAATAGTCGTTCGTTAGTAGTTTTATTTTTTTTTACACAAGCAAACACTCAATAGCGAGTATATTCAAAAACCGTCCATCTTTTGGTGGGCGGTTTTTCTACTTTGCTTTAGCTGTTACGTATTTATTCCAATTTTCAAAAAAAATCAAAACTATTTTATCATGAAAAAAAATAATTTTTTATTGTGCCTATGTGCTTTCTTGCTTTTGTTAGGCAGCTGTGAACAAAATAATATTACACCAGAAACAGAGGACTCTTCCGCTAAAATCTCAAGCATTGCAAACTCTCAGATAGAGGGCATTTTTAATAACTGGTCGGCACAGTTTCCTAATGCGGATCTGCAGCCAATTAGTATTGAAGAGCCTATAAAAATCAGGAATCAAGCAGCTTTAGAAGCGGTGATTCAAGCAGTATCTTCACCTGATGCACATTATGCGTATTATGATGGCGAAAACGTAAGCTCCATGAAGGTATTTACACTAAGTGACGCAGGTGCTGAGGCAACGAAAAGCTTTGCCAATCAGAAAAGCCGTGAACTGGTTCAAGTGGGGCAAAGTTATGTTACCATGAATTGGGAATATAAGGGAAAGGCATTCTCCACTCTATTTATATACAATGAGAAGGGCTTTGTTTATGAGCCAATCTCTGCTTCAATCGCTGTCAAAGAAGATTTAAGAACAAATACCAGAACAATAAAAGACTGGATTCAAAACTTCCGTCTAAACTGGATCTGGGGCGGCAGAAGAGGTGAGGTAAAAATCAAGCATACCGTCAATTGCAATGGTTCTACCATTAATTATGCAGATGGAGAGGCTAATGGCTGGATGCAATTGGGAGGTGCAGAGGCTGAGATCATCACGAATGGTCAAATAGGGTCAAAAAGCCTTACTTCATGGGGTTATGCTTGGGGTACTACTGGCATTACTATTAGTGTAAGTGCAGACCTTGGTGCTTCAGGTTCTTATCAAGGTGTTAATTATCAAGGTAAAGTAAATGCAAGTGCTAGTGGCACTTTTGGTTCAAAAGGTAAAGGCACAGGTTTTAACATGTTAACCTGTTACTAATTCAACACTAACATATTATTTTTCCATTATCAATATACTTAATTCTCTAACACTTATTAGATAGCGAGTATATTCAAAAACCGCTCATCTTTTGGGTGGGCGGTTTTCTACTTTGCTGTTGAACTATCAGTTGTTTACTTAAATACTGTATTTCCGTAGCTAAAAACTTTCAATTGTCATTTTCAAGGCAGCTCAAGGCTATCATCTAATTACTAATAAGTATCTCGCAAACCAAACCTGAAAAATCGGACGAAGATTGATTTCTCATTCTTCCCATTCCATTTCGCTATCCAACTAACAGTTCTATGAAAAAAATATTTTTACTTCTCATTGCCTTTTGCGCACTATCCAGTGCTCAGGGGCAAAATCAAGACAGTATTCTGATGCACATTGAGGGCTACCCGCTCAGTATTCAGAATTTCCTTCAAACTACCCATCTCAAAAAAGGAGCAGACAAAGCCGAGCTTCAAAAGCAAGTGCAGGCATATATTGATTTCCGCCTTCAGCTGATGGAAGCCCAACAATTGGGCTTGCTCAAAGACTCTACCGTTCTCACAGAACTCAACGGCTACCGCAAAGACTTAGTCCCACTTTACCTCAATGAGGAAGCTGCCAAAGAGAAAGTAGCCAAAGACATTATTTATGAGCGCATGCAGCAAGAAGTGCATGCCAGCCATATTCTCATTGCCATTAAGGATTGGAAGAACATCCAAGAAATTACAACAGCTAAAGCAAAAATTGACAGTTTATATGAAGCCATTCAAGCAGGAGCGAATTTTACTGAATTGGCACAACAGCATTCTCAAGACCCTGCCGCTGTACACAGCAAGGGCGATTTGGGCTATATCACTTCCCCCCAAGTAGATGGTGCTTTTGAAGATGCACTGTACAGCCTAGAAGAAGGCGAAATGTCCAAGCCCATCCGCACGCCACACGGTTTGCACCTGATCAAAGTGCATCAGCACATTCCCAACCGAGGTTCGCGTTTGGTTTCGCACATTATGCTACGGGCACGAACAGGTCTGCCTTCGGAAGATTCACTTGCCAAAGTGGAGCAAATCCAAGGCATTTACCAATCCCTGCAAACTGGTGCCAAGTGGGACACGCTCTGTTTGAATCAGTCTCAGCACGATGCCAGCAAGCGCAACCATGGGCAAATTGACTGGTTTTGGGGTGGCAAAATGCCCAAAGCTTTTGAGGAGGCTACTTATGCTTTAACGGAGAAAGGGCAGTACACAAATCCTGTTCGCACGAGCTACGGTTGGCACATTATCCGTTTAGACAGTATTCGTCCTTTACAGCCTTTTGAAGACTTACAACCTACAATTCTCGCACATCTCAAAAAAGACACTACTCGCCAGAACCTCATTACTACTGCTTACTACGAATGGCTGGAAGAAGAAACCAAGTTCAGCGGAAGTGAGCAGAAAGAAACTTTTTTAAAGGTATTTGATGAGAAATTAATACAGGGGCAATGGAAATTTACAGCTGACACCGCTTTATTGAGCCAACCGATCTGTTATTTTGATAACAGGCCCATTCCAAGCTTTGCCTTCTTCCAATTTGTGGGTACGAATCAAAGAGCCATTGGTTTGCCACTCAGCACCTATGTAGAGGTAATGTACCGCCTCTTCGTCCGCGATGTTCTGCAAACCTATGCCGAGGCGACTCTAGATCAAAAGTACCCTGAATATCGAAAAACGATGCAGCAATACACAGAAGCTGTACTCGCCACCGAAGTCAAAAAGCGTGAAGTGTGGGATAAGGCGGCAAAAGATAGCGTTGGTTTAAAGGATTATTTTATTGCACATCAACAGAAGTATCATGAGGCATATCGATGGCCAATGCGAGTAAAAGCACACCTATTGAGCAGTCGGGATTCAATGAAATTGGAAACGGCTGTCAATCATTTAGCCACAGGCGATTACCCCGTGAAGTCATGGGCGAGTGAGCCACTCTTTTTCAGTCTAACCGATTCGATTATTACCTTACATAAGCGACAAGTTCTCTACAAAGCACACGAAAGTGATAAGCGAATTTCCGATAGCTATATCCAGATTGCAGGTCATCGGAGTGCCGATATTTCGGATGGATTGTATGAGCAATACCGTGCCACACTAGAAAAGGAAATTCTTCGCTTAGGTGCAAGTCAAGACCAAATAAAGTTTGTGCTTGGCAGTTCCGACACCTTAAATACGCCTGCAAGCTGTCATTTTACGCTAGAAGTACGAGCTACTGGCTTTAAAGCTATTACAAACGCAGTCAGTAGTATCAGCAAGAAAGAAGGTCTGTTTGATGTTACACAAATGCCCGAAGCCATTCAGTTTGCCAAAGGTGTACAACGCATCCGATATCAGAATGAATTTTATTGGGTAAATGTCCAAGAGGTAGAAGCTGCTCGTCCCAAGCTCATGGACGAAATTAAAGGTTTAGTCATTCGAGATTACCAAGCGGAGCAAGAGCAGAAGTGGATAGAAAGCTTGCGGAAGAAGTATAAGGTAGAAATTCATGAAAATGTAGTGAATACTTTACTGAAAATATGAAATCAAATTTAAGTTAGGCGTTTTTATAAAGTCAATAGCTTCAAATGCTAGAGTTCTAACCCAATATCATGAAAGAAATTAACTTTCCGAAAGGCGAAAATAATACAACGAGTTTTGAGTTCAAGCTCCCGGCTCAAGCGGAAGTAGAGCTGTTTTTACATCAGATAGGCAAAAACAGGTCATATCGTGTAGCCAAGTTGATCATGAACCGAGGCTTGCACCAACTTTCGCTTCTGTTGCCCGAGTTAGAAACAGGTAAATATATTTAGGCTCTATCGTTAATTTGGTAAAAGCGTTGTATTATTCCAAGAAATTTATTTTATGTAAAGTTGCCACAAAAGGTTAATACTAAGTGTGTTTTTTGTAGGTTCTTCTTCCAAGAAGAACAAAAGAAT
>JBLIFI010000075.1:0-13435 GCA_047633715.1 Flammeovirgaceae bacterium | reverse complement strand
CGGCTGTAAAGCAACTGGTTTTATTATTAAATATCTTTATTTCTCACTCAAAAGAATAATTTCTCATGTAAACATATCTTAGGAACGGAAATTAAATAAATGCGCTTTTTCTCTTGTTTCTTTTTGGGCTATTCTTCGTTAAAAATCTCGCCATAGCGATGCTATGACTGCAATTTTTGGCTATTCTTCGTTAAAAAAGTGTGCCGTAGCGGTGCTATACCAAACTTTTTTGCCTAAACTAGCCTCAAAAATAAACTGCGACAAAACACGTATTTATTTATTCCCCGTTCCTTATTTAAAAGAGCTTGGATGTATCTACTTTGCAGCAGTTCCCGCTTTAGAATTAAATCAGGCTTAATCTTTATATTTCTAGGATTTTACTCTCTAATTTTGACGTTCTAGCGTGATTGGAACACGGATTTCTACGAAATACACGGACTTCGCACACGGATTGACACGGAAAACATTTTTTTTCGTACTGAAAGTCTAAAGTGGGAACTGCTGTCTACTTTGGGCAATGGATTTTAAAATACTGAAAATCAATAACTTAGAATAACAATCTATTGATATGGCAATTGTTATACTCTTTTTATAAAGTTTGGTTGTGGTTGGAGGGGAAATATCTTTACTTGTTAAGCAAATAGATAGATTGAATGTTCATATAAACCATTTTTAAAGCCTTAAAGCCCCAAGTAAACCGCAACATTATTTAGTATAATGTGTTTAGTTGATTTGCTTGTGATTTTAGCGAAAAAGACCTTGCCAAATCTTTTTTTATCTGACTCAAATCTGATTGATATGAAATTTTTCAATAAGTTAAAGTGGATTCTCGGAGTACTAATGGTATTCTTTTTAATAGCAATTACCAACCTGATTGACAGAAGTAATTTCATGCAGATTAGGGATTCGGTAGTAACAATCTATGAAGACAGGCTGGTTGCCAAAGACTTGATATTTGATATGACAAGACTGGTTTATGAAAAGGAATTGGCACTTGTTTCGGCAGACTCTGCCATTGTATCGAGAGATAATGTCCAAATTGATGCAAATTTGAATCAGCTAATGACTTTTTTCGATAAAACGAAACTTACCCAAGAAGAGGAAGGAGTGTTAAATGAACTGAAATTAGACCTCAATCAACTACAAAAAATTGAATCGAACAATTCAGTTGAGTACGATGAAAAAAAAAGGGCTTTGGACGAAAAAATCCAAAAAGTAAAGAATGAATTATACCTCCTTTCAAAAATCCAACTTAAAGAAGGGGAAAGGCAAATGGCAATTAGCAAGAAAGCCATCGATTCTATTGAGTTATTCACTCATATCGAAATCTATTTCCTCATTTTCCTAGCGGTAATCGTTCAGATTCTCGTGATTTACAAGCCGAAGGAATAAAAATTATACAGAGCAAAAAGTAAGTTATACTATGAAAAAATTTCTTTACGAATACCAATCAAACGTTATATATGCAGTTATAGTAATATCTGTTGTAGTTTTATTGCGCTTTTTAACTCGACTACTCTACAAATGGTTGCTCAAACAGAAACAGAAAAGATTTCTTGGGGAAGACTCCAAGCCCGTTAAGCTTATTAAGCGAATATTGAATGCGCTTTGGGTTGTATTGGGAGTTTTGGCTTTGGCATTCATTTTTGTAGATGAATCCTACTACAAAACGCTTGAAAAAAACTTCAAACTAATCATTTACCTTGGTTTCCTATCCGTTGCCACCATCGTGTTCGCTACTTCTGTTGGGTTGTGGTTCAAGAAAAGTATTGCCAATAAAATTAGTGAGCAAGACGACCCAACGAATCTCAAATTCTTCAGATATGTGGCTGTTGTCAGCATTTATTTTTTCGGTATTTTGTTAGGATTGCTTGCATTTCCTTCCTTTCGAGGGCTGGCACAAACTGCCTTAGGAGGTGCTGGAGTGATTGCCTTGATTGCAGGTGTCGCATCTCAAGAAGCCCTATCTAATTTGGTTGGCGGAATTTTCATTATCTCATTTAAACCGTTCAAAATCGGAGATATTATAAAAATAACCGATACAATGGTAGGAACGGTCGCAGACATTACACTTCGCCATACGGTCATTCGAAATTTTGAGAATAAAATGATTGTAATTCCGAATGCAATCATTAACAAAGAACGATTGATTAACTATGATTTAGGAGAACACAAATGTTGCGAACATGTGGAACTAGGTATTTCCTATGATAGCAATGTGGTACTAGCAAAGAAAATTATGCAGGAGGAATGTGAAAATCACCCGCTAATTTATGACAATCGTTCCAGATTAGACAAAAAAGATGGACAACCAATTGTGAGAACGGCTTTAACCAAAATGAATGATTCTTCTGTAACCATTCGGGCTTGGGCTTGGAGTAGAAATTTTGGTAATTCATTTGCTCTAAAATGTGATGTTTTTGAGAGTATCAAAAAGAGATTTGAGGAAGAGGGAATTGAAATTCCCTTTCCTTATCGTACAATTGTGATGAAGAAAGAGGCTTCGGAAAGGAGAAGCGAGAAACAGGAAGAAATGAAAGAGACCTTTGAAGATAAATAAAGGTATGGCAACAGCTTTCAACCATTTTTAATAATCCTAAGTGAAAGGAATTAAATAACTTACTCCATTATATTTGTTTCTTTTTGGCCTATTATTCGTTAAAAATATAGCTCTATCGTGAATTTGGTTAAAAGGTATAACAAAACTAAGATTTGAAAAAATTTGCTTGTTTTTCGAGTTTGTTAAAACTCGAAAAACAAGCAATAAAACTGGTTCAAGCGGGGCTTCCCAAGCGTCCACACTTGAACCTAATAACTTAAACTTCAAAATCATGAATTGCACTCAATACCCAAATTCACGATAGAACCAAAAATATTATCCGTAGCGATGCTATGCCTACTATTTTTGCCTAGACTAGCCTCAAAAACAAACTGCGATAATGGCGCACTTTATTTAATTTCTTTCACTAATTTCTAAGCAAATTATTAGGTTTTTTAATTTTGTGTTACAGCAAAAGTCAATTTCGTAGATTTAACAAGATATTCAAAATCCAAAAACTATGAAAAACACACTCAAAACAATTTACCTTTCTCTTATTTTCGGATTTATTGGAGCATACTTGTTCTCGCTCACACAGAATCCAACCACTCAATCCAACCAAAAAGAAACTGGGGAAATAAGCTTGACGAAATTCCCGAAGGAAACCAAAGAAATACGTTCCGATAAGCCCGATTTTGTGGAAGCTTCTGCTGTCAGTACGGAATCTGTGGTTTACATCAAAACACTTTCTGCGCAGAGTTATAACAGAAGGCAGACTTTCTTCGATTTATTTTTTGAGGAAAAAAATAATGGAAACAGAATTACAGAAAAGCAGGTTTATGGCTCAGGCTCAGGCGTGGTGATTTCCAAAGATGGCTACATTGTTACCAACAACCATGTGATTGATGGCGCAGACGAAATCCAGGTGGTTTTGAACAAGAAAACCTATGTGGCGGATTTGGTAGGAACTGATCCTTCTACAGATTTGGCTTTGCTGAAAATCCAATCGAAAGAACTCACTCCAATTGTAGTAACAAGTTCCAAAAACTTGCAGGTTGGAGAGTGGGTTTTGGCGGTTGGAAATCCATTCAATCTGAATTCTACGGTAACTGCGGGAATTGTGAGTGCCAAAGGGAGGAAAATTAACATTCTCCAAGATATTTTCCCAATCGAATCTTTCATTCAGACCGATGCGGCCATTAACCCCGGAAATAGTGGCGGAGCTTTGGTAAACAGTTCGGGCGAGTTGGTGGGAATAAACACGGCAATTCTCTCAAAAACGGGCTCTTATGCAGGCTATGGTTTTGCTGTTCCGTCCGATATTGTCATGAAAGTAGTGGGTGATTTGAAAAGTTATGGAGAAGTCCAGAAAGCATTTATGGGCGTGAAGGTGGCAGATATTACGGAAGAATTTGCCGAGCAACTTAAAACTAAAACCTTAGATGGTGTTGTTTTGATTGCCGTGGAAGAAGGCGGAGCAGGCGAGAAAGCAGGTTTGCAGTCGGGCGATGTGATTGTGAAAATTGACAATCAGCCAATTGGGTCAGATATTGCCTTCGATGAGCAATTGAGCTATTACTTGCCCGGAAAAAAGTTAACAATTCATTATTTGCGAGATGGAAAGGCAAACTCCACCCAAGTAATTTTGACTAATTTAAATGGAGGAACGGAAATTTTGAAAAGAGAGATTTTCAACGCAACTTCTTTGGGGGCTGATTTCGAGATTGTTCCTAAAATTGAAAGGCAAAAGCTAAATATCTCCAACGGAATTCGGATAAAGCACATTTATAAACAAGGCTTGATTCGCAGAATGGGGATTCCCGAAGATTTCGTAATTGTGGGAATCAACAATTTCAAAATTGAGAAACCTTCAGAACTAATTGAAATTCTGGAGAAAATTCGTGGAAGAGTGGTCGTTCAGGGAGTAGATAAAAATGGGAAGGGGGAATATTATTCTTACTATTTTTAGGGAGAAGGGATAATGGTATCGGGATAAAAGACAATAGGTTTTTCGGCAGTTTCATTCAATAAAGGCACAAGCGGACGCTTGCGCCATGAATGGAAAAAGCCATGTCTGCAAAATGCAAACATGGCTTTTTTTAATTGAATCTTGATAACTGACTCTAGAGTTTTATCAGTTTATTCTGATTCTTCATTTGCTCATCATATCTTTTTACACATTCGTGGTAAACTTCAACAGCTACTTTCTCATCTTCCCATCCGTCAACAGCTACTTTCTTCTCTTCTAGTTCTTTATAAACCTGGAAGAAATGCTCAATTTCCTTCTTCAAATGCGGGTTCACTTCAGCAAAAGTATTGATTTTGTTCCAGATTGGGTCGGAAACAGGCACGCAAAGTACTTTTGCATCTGGCCCTTTCTCATCTGCCATGTTGAAAACTCCAACAGGCTTCACACGAATCAAACAACCTGGGAAAGTAGGCTCGGAAACCAATACCAAAACGTCTAATGGATCTCCATCCAACGCCAAAGTTTCGGGAATAAATCCGTAATCACTTGGGTAGTGCATGGAAGAGAAAATCATTCTATCGTAACGAATCATTCTCTTTTCTGGGTCGTACTCGTATTTGTTTCTACTTCCTTTCGGAATTTCTATCAATACATCAAACTCCAAACCTTCTTCTACTTTGTCTGCCATTGCTTTTTTTGTTTTTTTGCTCATCTATTTTATAGTAATTATTTCTAGGTCTTTGTTTCGGACTCCAAAAATAGTGCACGAATTTCAAAAGCCATAATTTACTGGAAATACGTTCCCGAATATATCTAAATTTAATGTATAACCATCATTTTAAGGTGCAATAATTTTCCTTGTTCTCCTCCAACCTGAACTATATAAATCCCAAAAGGCAGTTTTGAAGTCTCCAACTCAAAGCCATTGCTTCCTTTTTGGATTTTTCCGTTTGAAACTATTTGCCCCAATTGATTGACTAGTTTCCAGTTTAAATCACTTTTGATTACGCCTCCAAACAATATATTTGCTTTTTGACTGGTTGGATTTGGGTAAAGTATAGTATTGAGCAACTCGGCAGGCAGTTTTTCAATTCCCGTTACTACAGGCGGTCTCAAACTTGACTCCCCGTAAGCTGCTTGCAAGACTTCACGTGTTTTTGCCTCATTACTTCCCACATCATTTCGTTGAATGAATGCGACCACGGCAATTTGATTTCCATTATCGGTTACATTTAGTTGCTCCCAAGAGTGGCTCACCGTGGCAGTTTCCCCAACCGTCCATGTTTTATTGAAACTAGTTCCTGCCGCATCTGGCAATAGTTTTCTTAGTACCCATCGAAATACTTCTTCACCATTTGCTGTTGGGGAGGCTAATTCAATTTTCTTTTCTATCACAGCAAACTGAACAAGCAACTCGCCTGAAATAGCTTTATTGGCAGTCAAATTGGCTTTAACATTCAATGTTGCAAAAGGTTGTTCTTCAAACTCTAACTCCAAACTGAAAGAGGCTTCACCAAGTAAATCTTCATCTCCTAAAGATTCCTCAATGATAAGGTTTTTACGTAATTCGGTCGCTACATTAGCTAACACATTTCCATTTACGACCACAGAAGGTGTCGAGCTCACTCCATAAAACAAAGCTCGTGCGCTTGGGTCTGCCTTATTATACTCATGGAATGGGTCAAGCTGTTTTCCTTCGTCAGAATCTACATGGTATTGGATAGTCGCTAAATCCATTCTAGTAAAGAATGTATCAATAGAATGGATAGATAGATTTATACTGGCATCTGCCACATTAGATGAATTGGTAAACTGCTCTAACAGAACCATTTTACTTCTCTCTCCAACCCAAAATTCATCAAAAGCAAAACCATCTGCCACATCAGGAGCAGCATCTGAACCGAAGCGAACTCGGAAACGAGCAAGTCCTCCCTCCACATTGTCTAACTGATGTCTCGCTGTTCTCCAGTCATCATATTGCCCACTCCAAGCATCTTTACGCTTGGAAGAATCTCCCAAACCAACATCTTCTACACGTTCGTTGTACCAGTTATATGGACTGCTCAAATCGCCAAGATTTTTCCAAACTATGCCATCATCAGTAGAATACTGTAATACTGCTCCGTCTCTCCCTCCATCAGTATCGGCACGAATTTTCATGGAAACCATTGGTCTTTCCATTGCTCTCAAATCAAAGCAAGGCCCATTTACATAAGAAGCTTCATTTTCATTGTAGGTAGAAGATAAGCTTGTCATCCAAGCATTGTTTCCGTCTGGAGTGAACGAGATATTTGTGCCATTTGGTTCCCCATGTTCCCAAGAAGAATTTACACCTCCAGCTACCCAACTTCCATTTCCTGCTTCAAAATCTTCGAAGTAAGGGAACTCATTTACAGGTACTACAGGCAAAATAGTTACTCTTTTGGTAATTGTATCGCTACAGTTGTTATTTGTGGTTGCAACGAATTGAACATCATAATCTCCAACATCTGAAAATTCTCTTTTTGGATTTTGATTTATAGAGGTATTTGAAAAACTGCTTGCTGGGTCATCAAAAAACCAAGACCAATTGGTAAGCGTATCTACACTCACATTCTCTACTTTAGATAAATCTGTGAAGAATACGCTGTCATTCAGGCAAATACGAATAAAACTAAAATCTGCCACGGGCTTCCCTCCTACTGTTACTTGGCTCACAACTGTATCTTGACAACCTTTGTCGGTTGCAATCATTAAGGAAACATCGAACTTTCCAGAAGACGCATATTGATGGCTTGTGTTTTGTAAGACTGCCAATGTATTGTCTCCAAAATCCCAGCCCCAATCGGCTACAGATGTATTTGTGAGTCCTTCTCCATTAAAAATAGTTGGGTCAGAACCACAATTGTTGCCGACTTTAAAACTGGCTACTGGTTTTGGGTTTACGATAAAAGTATCGGAAACGGTATTGCTGCAAAGGCTCGAATTAGTATATAAAAGTTGGATTACGTGCTGCGTGGTGTCTGAGAAATTCGTATTGGGATCGCCTCTCAAATTTGCTGCTTGAAATGGGTTAAATGTTGCTTTTCCATCAATTCCATCAACCACGGCATCGCCACTAAAGAGGGCAAAAGAATTACTGCCGTTTTCTTCTAGGCTCGATTTTAGCTCAAAAGTGGGAGTTTCTGGACAATATTCTTTGCTATTTCCATTCACCCCGCTATTTGTGATTGTGAAAAATATTTTTGGCAAAGGCAAGACAGTCGTTTTTATTTCCGAAGAAGACGAGCATCCTTTAGCATTTGTATAAGTGTATTTTGTAAAATAATCCTCTATTCCCGCAGTATTATCCGTAATTCCCGCATCAGCGATCGCTTGTTTAGGGTCAAATAATGCAGTTCCGTCTCCATTGTCAGAAACTCCAAACCCTGTAAAAAGAGTTGATTGAAGAGGCTCTGTGGCTGTTCTGGGACTTCCGACAAGCAAAATAGGAGTTGCGCTGTAACACATTGTAGTAGAAGCAGTTGTGCTAATTGAAACTGCTGGAAGCGGATTTACTTGCAAATTGACCTGTGTTGAATTACTGCAATTCTCATTATCTGTGTGAGTGTAAGTAACCATGTGTGTTGTGGTCAATACGGTAGAATCTGAGCCTGCCGCCAAAGCAGGATTGAAAGTGGCTGTTCCATTGCCCAAGTCTATAATTCCTGAACCTGCAAACAAACTACTGATTCCTACGCTTGGTAGTGGAGAGCCAGTAAGCGTGTCTAGGTCTGAATTATAACAATATTCTATCTGAAAATCGGTAATATTTACTATTGGAATCGGTTTGATGGTTACTGCCTTGCCGATTTCATTTTCACAACCAAATTGATCTTCAAGTTTGTAAAATATCATATCCATCACAGTTCGGTCGCTTTCTCCTGTAACTCCCGAAGCATCGGCTGCTCTTCTGGGAGAGTAAACAGCAGTTCCATTCGGAGAGCTGGAAATAAGTCCCCTTGACTCAAACTCAGCCTCTTCATTCAATGCTAAATCTGGAGTGGGATTTCCTGTAAGCATAATATTTCCGCTGTTGTAGCAATAATCAAAACTATTGTCTGAGGCAGAAAAATCAACTGCTGGCAAAGTTCTAACCAAAACATTGAATGTATCAGAGGCAATACAGCCCTCATTACTTTCAAAAGTATAAATGATTGGATGCGTAGTTGGAGTTGAATCAACTGTGTCACTTGGAACAGCTATTCTTGGGTTGAAAGTACCTGTTCCATCCGTATTATCAAAAACTCCTACGCCTGTAAAAGTGCCATCACCCCCCGTAGAAGGCCTAGGAGTTCCGTTGAATTCGATTGGATCATCCTCATTTACACAGTATTCTGTATCTAAGCCCAATATTTCCACACTCGGCAACCCGTTGATGATAAGCGTAATTTCCTCTTGGTTGGAGCAACCGTTTACATCCGTATAGTTGTATAAAATATCATCTGCTACGGAGGTGAAGTTTGGAGATGCAATACCTATGTGGTCTGCAGCAGATTTCGGTGAGTAATCAGCTGTTCCATCTCCATTATCAGAAACGCCTTCTCCAAAGAAACTACCCGAAGCATCGGAAGGCGAGCCAACTAGCTGAAAATTTGATGCGGAGTAACAAAACTCATCTCCATCAGTAGCTCCTGTTATTGCCAAATCAGGAAGTGGGTTGATTGTTACAAATTGGCTGTCATAGTTCACACATCCAAAAGCATCTTTAAATACATAGTAAATGGTATCCACAAAAGGAGTTACTCCAATAAACTCAAACTCCCCAAATGCATCTCGTATGGTTTCTTGCGGAGAGTAGCTTGCTCCGCCATTTAATGTATCTTCCACCATTCCGTGGCCAAAGTAGCCAAAATCTGAATCGCCAGACACAATGGGGCGAGGATTGCCTACCAAACTGATGAGTGAATCGCTATAACAATATTCATTTGCCAAGCCAGTAAAAGAAACAACAGGTAAAGGAGTAACCAGTACTTCTTTTGTAATTGAGTTCACACAATTGTTCAAATCTTCAAAAGTATAAGTAATTGGAATCGTTATCGTAGTTGACCCAGGGCTTGTGCCACCTCCCAAATTAAAAGCATTGGTAGGATTGAAAACTCCTGTTCCTCCATCTCCATTATCGGTAACCCCCAAGCCAGAATATACTCCCGAGCCTATGGAAATCGGAGTATCGTCCAGTAAGTCAATTTCATCGGCATTGACACAGTAATTAGCATCAGGTTCTTCAAAATCAGGGTTTGGAAGTCCATTTACAGTTGTGGATTCAGTAAATTCATTCATGCAACCATTATTGTCTCGTACTGTGTAATCTACTGTGGCAAAAAGATCATCGGTCGAGTCTAGCAAAGCATCGAAGTAGGCATCTCTTGGGCTGAAGTTGGCAGTTCCATCTCCCATATCTGTAATTCCGTCTCCAGTAAAGCGAACGCTCGTGTCGCCAGATGTCAATAGAGAAGTGGAAGCATTGTAACAATAAGTGGCATCAAGTCCGCTTATTGTTGCGGTAGGCAAACCATTGATTACCACTGCTTTTGAATCTGAATATGAACAGCCGTTTGAGGCAGTATAGGTAATTTCAACAGTTGTATTTCTAGTCGTGAATTTATCTACTGCATCGCCTAAGTTCAATTCAGGACTTGCCGTGTTTGCTCCCGCATCTACGCCTGTCCAAACAAACGTGCCTGAGCTTTGGGAAATAGTAGGAAAAACTACTGCATTTTCATAGCAATAGCTACTTTTTAAATTTTGTATTGCTACACTAGGGATTTTTTTGAAAATTACTGATGCAAAACGACTGGTTGTTGAAGGAATGGAAATATCTTGATAGGTCGCAATGAAAAAATAGGTGCGGGCATTAAATAAACTAGGGTTGATTGTCCAACTTTTCCTGCTGGGGTCTTTCACAAGACTTCCTGCTGGAGAACCTCCAAGAACAGTTAAAGCAATTAATTCTGTTGCAGGACCTGCTCCCAAAGAGGCAGGAACATCAGTAGAATCCAACACGATGGAAACTGCGTTTTGGCAGTATTCTGGGTCTAAAGCAATAGACCTAGTGGTACTTACCGTGAAATCCGTAGAGGTCTCCGAAATACAACCATTCCCATTATCGAAAGAATACGTAATTTGATGTATTCCCACATCTGCCACGCTCACATAAAACACATCATTCGCCACACCATTTCCACTAAAAGTCCCTCCTGCTGGAGACCCAATCAAAATAACGGTATCTCTATCTACTGTGAACGAAGTTTGAGTTGGGTAGTCAATAGTAACAATTGCGCTTGCATTGACAGTTGTTACTATTGGGTTAGTGGTAACTATGCACCCGTTTATTCTGCCACTTACGGTAATATTTCTTGTTCCTAATACCAATGTGGAGGTGGTAAATATGTTTGTAGTGCTAAATGTTCCTTGAGGAGTTCCATCTACAAAAAAGCGAAATTCCGTTCCTGCTGGACCAGTTGCAGTAAAGGCAATTTCATCTCCTTCGCAAATTTCATTGTCTATATCGCTACTTACCAAGGAGACAAAAGGCGTATCTTTTACAGTAATTTGTATATCGCCAAAGACCGAACAAGTGTTTCCGTCTGTTACTTCCACTTCGTAAACTGTGGTAACACTCGGTGTGGCAACTGGATTTTGAATTCCATCGTTACTCAATCCTGTGCTTGGCGACCAACTGTAAGTGTAAGGTCCGCCATCGCCACCCGAAGCTACTGCATTCAAGTTCACACTTTGCCCTTCGCAAATATCTACATCGCCACCTGCATTTACTGTGGGGTTTGGGTTGACAGTAATTATTGTGGCAATTGAAGCGATGCTTTCACAACCACTCCCATTCTCTACTTGTAAAGTGTAATTCCCTGCTGTAGTTACTTCCAATGTTTGCGTATTTCCGCCAGTTGGTATTCCGTTTTTGAACCAGTTATATACGCTCAATCCACTTGGAGCAACCAGCAAAGCATCCTCTCCATCGCAAAAAGAATTACTTCTTACCAATGTGATTGTGGGTTGGCTTGGGTTTAGATTTTCTGTAATGGTTTCCGTTGTGGATTGTGCAGTTTGGCAACTTGTAACTGTATTTTGAATTGACAAGCTATAATCTCCGCCTGCCGAAATAGAAAGCGCGGCATTATTCTCTCCAGCCATTTCTATATTGTCTTTGTACCATTGGTATTGCTCGTTTACTCCTAAAGTTCCATTTGCTACAATATCCAACATATTTCCTGCGCAAAAAGCAATTCCGTTTGGAGTGGTTATAGTTGGCGTTCCTGTTGGAAGTGGGCTTTCCGAAATAGGCGTATTGGCAGATTGGGTAGTTTCGCAACTAGTTACCGTGTTCAGAATACTGAGTGAATAGTTGTCTGCCACCGAAACGCTAAGAGTAGCATCATTCTCCCCAGCCATTGTTACGCTATTTTTATACCATTGAAAGGCTTCATTTGTATTCAGCGCTCCATTTGCTTCAATATCGATACTTCCGCCCGCGCAAAAAGCAGTTCCATTCGGAGTAGTGATAGTTGGAACTCCTGCGGGGTTTGGGTTTTCTGTAATGATTTCGAATGTGGATTGTGCAGTTTGGCAACTTGTAACTGTATTTTGAATTGACAAGCTATAATCCCCTCCTGCCGAAATAGAAAGTGTGGCATTATTCTCTCCAGCCATTTCTATATTGTCTTTGTACCATTGGTATTGCTCGTTTACTCCTAAAGTTCCATTTGCTTCAATATCCAACATATTTCCTGCGCAAAAAACCGTTCCATTTGGAGTGGTAATCGTTGGAGTGCCTATTGGAAGTGGACTTTCCGAAATAGGCGTATTGGCAGATTGGGTAGTTTCGCAACTAGTTACCGTGTTCAGAATACTGAGTGAATAGTTGTCTGCCACCGAAACGCTAAGAGTAGCGTCATTTTCCCCAGGCATTGTTACGCTATTTTTATACCATTGAAAGGCTTCATTTGTATTCAGCACTCCATTTGCTTCAATATCGATACTTCCGCCCGCGCAAAAAGTAGTTCCATTCGGAGTGGTAATAGTTGGTGTGCCAGTAGGCAAAGCAATAGAAATAAAAGAAGTGCCAGAGACAGTTGTGCCATTTGCATTTGTGATAGAGATTGTTCCGACTCCGTCCGAACCTACAGGAACGGTGGCCACAATTTCCATGTTGGAGTTTACTGTGAAAGTTGCAACTACCGAATTGATGCTAACACCTGTTGTGCTAGTAAAGTGGTTGCCCGAAATTGTAATATCAGTTCCGACACAGCCAGAAGAATTGAAAGAGGTAATGGTAGGAGACATTCGGAACTTGCCTTCTGCAATTTGTTGCGAGAATATGAGCAACAATACGAAGAGATAATATTTTGTGTAGTTGTTCATCTTGTTTGTATTTTTGGTAGCGTAAAACAAGTTAGGGCATGGCGCAAGCGTTCTCTTGTGCCGAAGTACCCATAAAATAGCATTACAGCTTTTATGTTTCCCTATTTTTGTTCGTTTTCCTATTCAGAGATATTCCCTTCTTGGTTTGTCTTCATCAGCATCATCATTTGGTTGGAGTTGTCTAAATCTACTGTTCCGAAAATAGCATAACCGCCATCCGTAGTCTGCAAAACGGATTGGGCAAACTCTCTTCCTGTAACTCCATAAGTCTGCTCCCAGTTAATCCCTCCTCCCGAAGAAAGACTAATTAGGTAAATGTCTCCCGACAAGTTACCTATGTTGGTTCTCCCTGTTATTATAATACCTCCAGTTTCTGTTGTAGCCAAGGCAGTTCCTATTTCATTGGCCGCAATATTATTGTCGAGTGTTACTTCCCATATTAAGTTTCCGCTCAAATTTGTGCTCAATGCCACAAAATAACCTGCAACACGCCCTGTCATGAAAAGCTGATTGTTGCTAATGGCAATTCC
>JBLIFI010000074.1:0-13440 GCA_047633715.1 Flammeovirgaceae bacterium | reverse complement strand
AGAAGTGGATTGACTGAATTTATATTTACAATGGCTACCTTCGGGAAGCATTTTTCAGTAGACGAAACCAAAAATACTTTAGAAAACATAAAATGCAAGCAATTGAGGTTAGTGAAAAGACCTCCGAAAGCCGCCTAAAAAAAAGTAAAAAAGGCAATGAACTTTTTACGCCCGATTGTACAGCCTACTTTTGGTGCTACAAACACAATCCAAAAACCCGTATCTTTCTTAATCCTTTCACTTATGCAAGAAACTCCAAAACCAACTCACTCCGCATGAAACTGTTCTTTTCCATCTTGCTATCAGTACTTCTGACAAACTCATTTGGGCAAAGCAGACTCACATATAATGATTCAACAATGACACAATTGAAAGTCGTTGCTGATTCTGTCAATCTGGATTTTCGTTCTTCTGAATTGGATACTCACCATGTTTCACCTCCTCAAACGAAAGGGCATTTTGTCTCCATCACAAAAGAATTTGTAGAAGATGCTTACAAGGCAATTGCTAGCGGAGTTAGTTGGAATGATTTCAAAACACAATTCCCCACTTCCAACCTAAAAGTTGCTGAAGAAAAGTATAGGATGAGCGATAGAAAACAAGTTTGGGCTCATTATCTCAGAACGCCTATTTGGGTAAACGAATGTGAAATGTTAGAAAAATACAATTCTCTCGCGTGATTTGTATTAAATTTGCACAGATAAAGAAATCTGGGGAAATACCAACCAACAACTCACAGGAATCTCAAACAGATTGTCAAACCACGCCATGCCACAAACTACTTACAAAATACTCCTACTGACTTTTACAGTCTTTCTATTGGGTTCTTCCATTGCGTTTTCCCAAACTAAGCTGAAAAAAGAAAGTCAATCCTTATTTTCAGATTCAATTTACACCGCCATGCCTCCCGAAGGCTATCAAATCCCTGCCAATCGGTTGGATTCTGCGCTCATTGTTTTTGAGCCAGAAAATGAAATTGTGGAGGCTGTGAATATCATTCCAGCCTACAAACTCAGTTTTGATACGACTAGTGCTGTTGAGTTGGAGAAAATAATGGATGAAGTAGGTTATGTGCCAATTGTGGCAGATGCTTTACTGAAAGATAGGTTAAGCTGTTTGGAGAATGAAGTCCCGCTAGTTTTTCATAAAAGAGTGAAGGCTTTTATCAACTATTTTGCGGTAAAAGACCGAGAGTTTACCAAGCGAATCCTCCAAAGAAAAAATATTTACTTCCCAATTTTTGAGCGAAAGCTGGCAGAACACGGAATGCCCGATGAACTGAAATACCTTTCAATTATTGAGTCTGCACTCATTCCAAACGCTAAATCGAGAGCAAAAGCGATTGGATTATGGCAGTTCATGGCACCAACTGGCAGAATGTTCGGGCTTTCCTCTGGCTATCATATAGATGAGCGAATGGACCCAGAGAAAGCAACTGAGGCAGCTTGTAAATACCTCAAATATTTGCATAATATGTTTGGAGATTGGGAATTGGCAATTGCTTCATACAATTGCGGGCCAGGAAATATCCGTAAAGCAAAAAGGCGTTCTGGCTACAAAAAGACATTTTGGGGGATTTTCGACCATCTCCCAAGAGAAACTCGTTCTTACTTACCTCAGTTGGTTGCCATGATTTACGTCATCAACTATGCCGATGAACATAATTTTGTAGAAGAAGATTTGTTTTACCAAACTCCTAGCGAAACCGTAAGCATCAGCCAATTTTTGGATTTGGGTTTATTGGCAGATGAGTTGAGAATTTGTAAGGAAGATTTGCTTTTACTCAATCCAGAATTGAAAAGAGGCGCAGTGCCCGCTGGCATGAAGAACTACCAGTTGAATATTCCTGAAAATAGATTGGCAGACTTTAGGGCAAATGAAGATTCTATTTTAAGCCGTGCTGGGCGAGAAAGCACTTACAATCAAAATGCTTCTACGGGAAAAGTATATTCCAAATCGGGGAAATATTATCATGTAGTAAGGCGAGGAGAGTCTTTGGGTGTGATTGCCGAGAAGAACAAGGTAGGCTTATCGCAATTGAGAAGTTGGAATGGAATCAGCGGAAACAAAATTTACCCAGGTCAGAAACTGGTAGTTTATACGAGTTCAAATAAATCGACCTCAACTACTTCTGGTAAATCTACCGTTTCTTCAAAAACCAGAGCTTCCTCGGTAACTTATCATAAAGTGCGTTCGGGCGAGGTTTTAGGAAGTATTGCCAACAGATATGGAATTAGTGTATCGAATTTACGGAAATGGAATAATATTTCTGGCGATAAAATCAATAAAGGGCAAAGTCTGAGAGTAAAATCTCCTACGGCTCGTGCAGGAATTTCCTCGGGGCAATATCATGTTGTGAAATCTGGCGAGGCATTGAGTACAATTGCCTCGAAATATGGAACAAGTGTTACCAAAATCAAGGCAATGAATAGCCTTCGCTCCAATAATTTGCGAGTTGGGCAAAAGCTACTTGTAGAAAACTCCAAACAAAAAGTGATAGTTCCGAAAAACCAGAACTTAACCAATGGGAAATACCATGTTGTGAGTAGTGGAGACAACCTTTCGAGCATTGCCACAAAATATGGGGTTGGAGTTTCCGATATTCAGAGATGGAATAACCTGAATGGAACTCGTATCAATTCAGGTCAAAAATTGATTGTTTCTGGAGAGCGAGTTTCAAACTATTCTTCTAAGTCTAGCTATTATGTAGTCAAATCTGGCGATACACTTTGGGATTTGGCAAAGAGATTCAACACTACCGAAACGAAGCTGAAGTCTGACAATGGATTGAAATCCAGTAGATTAGATATTGGGCAGAAATTGAAAGTGAAATTTTAAATTGAGATACAAGATTTTAGAAATAAGGCACTAGAACGATTTTGAGAAAGGAAGAAAGAAAAAGGAGAAAGGACTGGATGTTCTTTCTCCTTTTTCTTACATTAGATTATGAGATTCATGCTACACAAACATTCATTCTCGTTTCGGAATCGCATATAGGCAGTTTCTAATTGGATTGGTAGCCGATGCTATCGCAACAGACAATACTACTGAGTACATTTGTTTGCGACACTTATCAGACACAGAACCCTACATACTCAATACCATTGCCATGAAATATTTCGACTCCACTTTTCAAATCAATATTCAAGAAGCGATTGCCGAGCTAGAAAATCAATCTTTAGCAGAAATTGTAGTGGTTGCCAAACCTCGTTCTAGCCAATATAGCAGTACGCCAGTTTGGTGGGGAGTCATTTTCAGCTTCTTGGCATTCACTTTCATGACCTTCACACATTTGGTGGTAGATTATGATTTGTTCTATTCGGCAACCGTTCTCACTTTTTTTGTGGGAATGATTTTGCCATTGGCAATAAAACCATTGTTGGTTCTGTTCCTTCCAAAATCTAAACAGAATAGGCAAGTGGAGATTATGGCTCGTGCGCTTTTCCAAAAGGTGGGAATGAGGCACACACAAGATGATATTGGTGTGCTTTTTTATATTTCCACCCTGGAAAAGCAGGTTTTTATTCTCCCCGACCGTGGTGCTGAAACTGAAATACCAGCAGAAGAATGGGAGAAAATGCAGGTTAAGTTTGATTCTATTTTCGATGCGGAAAATCCAGCCCAACAATTTATTACCGAATTACGAAACGTGATTCCAACCTTCACTTCCTACATTCCACCAGTTGAGAATGATATTAATGAATTGCCTGACCATTTGGAGGTTTACATTTGAGTCCAAAGTCTTTTGTCGTAAGTACAAAGCCAAAATATTATTGACTTCTATTCTTTCACCTTTGATTTTTTATAGAAATAAATCGGATAATTATTAGATATTATCATAATTGATTTTGTAGTGCGAGTCGGATGGCCGATGCCATTCACTTCTCGCACATGCGTAGGAAAGGCAAATAACACAAGAAAAACCAATCGTGATAGAATCTATTCTCTTGAAAACGCTGTAAAAAAAAAAACTAAAGACTCACGACTTTGGACTAAAGACTTTCCTACCTTTTCAACACTTTAAACGCAATTCCCCTGCCCTGCCCTTGCATAATGGCGAGGTTAATCCATGCAAGAGCAAACTGCTCAAGAAGTTGAACTTTGTCGTCTCCACCAAAATCATAACAATCAGAAAAACCTAAATCTAGGGCGAGTTGTTTGGCGATTTTCTTGCCTTTCTCGCTATTTCCAGCCATAAACATGTCAATTCCTGTTCCATCATAAACAGGTTTCAGCATGTTTTCAAAACCTGTGGAATTGAAACATTTCACAATGGCTTTTGCATTTGTCCATGCTTTGAGCGCATCGAAAGTATGGGCGTAAGGTTCTGGTTTTTTGCCGATGGAGTTCATGGCATCAATCAGTATTTTCTCTGAAACATCGCCTATGGAATCGGCAATTTCTTTGGTGGCTTGGGGAATTGCCGCCAACAAAATGACCTCAGCTTTTTGCGAAGCTTCCCGAACGGAATGAATGCTGATGTTTTCGTGGAAATCTGCCAACTCCTTCACTTTGTCGTCTTCCAAATCCCGAACTCCCAATAAGATTTCGTGTCCTGCTTTTGCCCAGCCTTTTGTGAGTGAACCTCCAACATTCCCTGTTCCTATAATTGCTATTTTCATTTTTGAATTAGATATAAGATTTTAGATAAGAGATTTTAGAGTTGTGCGAGTAAAAATCTCTGTTTACAAATTCCCTCATTTTCAAATTTGCAAATTCTTTTTATTTTCTCCTGACCATTTTCGGAAAATCGACATTAAGCCCAAAGTGATTATCAAAGATGCCAAAGCCATTACAATTGGAACAGATTCTGTGTCTTCCAAACTGACAGGGCTGATTTCTTCTTGATTGAGGTAAACCAAAATTAGCGTAAATCCATTGTTGAGCGCATGGGCAAGCATGGGGAAAATGAGTTTCCCCGACCAAAAATATAAATAGCCGAATAATGCGCCCAAAACCATTCGTGGCAAAAAGCCATAAAACTGCATGTGGAGTGCGCTAAACAAGATTGCCGAAACCCAAATGGCAATATGTGGGTTCTTGAAAATTACTCTGAAATAGTTTTGTAATACTCCTCGAAATAAGAATTCCTCGCCAATTCCTGGCAAAATGGCAATCACTATAAATGCTAAAATGAAATAGAGGAATGAATCGAATTGGATAATATGTTCAATTAAAGCCTTTGAAGAGTTCTCCATACTTCTCAAAGCTTGCTCAAATGCCGACCAACTTTCGGGAAGTTCCATCGCCTCGTTGATTCCCACCAAATAACCACTCAATGGAAAATAGAAAAGCACAACTACCACGGTAAGCAAAAGCAATGGTGTTTTTGGCGAACCAGTAAAATTCAAAACTTCTTTTTGGAGATTGAACTTGTCAGTCGTTTTGAGAAAAAGATACGGAGCGAGTAGAAACATAGAGAAAGCGGCTACAAACTGCATACAAAGCAAGCCTACTTTGGAAACTCCTTCCAAATTTCCGCTGGTAATTTGCGTAATATCTATTCCGAAAGCCATTCCAACCAATAATGAGAAGAATTGACCAATAAATAATCCACCCCAAACAAATACAAAAAGTAGTAGCAAACCAATCCAAGGAGAAGGCGTATTTTTCTGATAATCCATGAAAGCTATTTTTCTGTTTTTTTTCAACTGGCAAAATTAGTGTTTCTCGGTGGATTTGGAAGAGTTATTTATATGTTCGGAAAATATTCTGTTTTGCTTTTCGATTGTACAGATAATCTGATTGAATTATTTGCAAAAATGTACTGTTGCAGAGTTTCCACAAATGGTCAATTATAAATATGTCTTTTGTGAGTTCTTCTTCCAAGAAGAACAGAGGCATTAGAAGATGTAACCGAACTTGGTAAATTCAAGTGGCAACACAGGCTGAGATGGTGTGTTTTTTAATTCTGCATTCAAATTTTTCAGCAGAATGCAAGATTCTAGTGTTGCCTTGTATTCCTCTGGGAAGAGGAATCTACAGAGCGAAATGACAAATAATTTAATGGTAGTAACTTTGCGGATAATCATTTTTGAAAAATTATACTGTTGCAGAGACTAACTTATCAAGCACAATCCAAATCGAAAAATGAAGCACCACTTATTATTATTTCTACTATTTACAATTCCATTCTCAAGCCTAAATGCGCAACAGAGCAGGTTTGGAGTAAAAGGCGGATTAAACCTGACTACATTTAATGGGAAATACGCCAACCAGAACACCATAAATACAGGATTTCATTTTGGAGTTTATACCAATGTAGAAATTGGAAATCGGTTTTCCATTCAGCCTGAACTGCAATTCTCTGTGCAAGGTGCGGAGTTCGAGCATAGCGGAGATTTTGAGATGGAACTTTATTATTTGAATATTCCCGTAATCTTCAAACTCTACCCAACAGAAAAACTAAGCATTCATTTTGGGCCTCAATTCGGAGTTTTTCTTCGCTCCAAAGCCGAACTCAACGGAGAGAAAATAGGAGTTGACGATAAAGACCTTTTTGAGCCATCTGACACGGGAATTGCCTTGGGTTTGGCTTATGAATTGGAAAATCTCAATTTTGGATTTCGGTATATCGCAGGGCTGACAGAAGTGATTTTCATGGAAGAAAAACTAGGTTTCCCAACCGATGAAGCTATAAAGCTACGAAATCAGAATCTCCAGTTTTATGTAGGTTATTCATTTTGATTCTGTAGATTTTATGCCAATCATCCAACTTGCTTTTGTGACAACTTTAATAATTCTGAGCCTTCTTTTGTATTCAATTTCAAAGCAGTTTTTAGAGAAAAAAGTATTCGCCAATTATAAGAATCCAGCCCTGATGGCTTTACTCAAACTGTGTTTGTTCATAGTTTCCATTGCTCTGTCTTGGGTTGTTATTGAAATCATCAGCGTTTCGTTTATTCCTTTGAAGTAATTCCAACAACAGATACCATCCATTCCCTCAAAAAAAACATTACTTTAGTCTTCTTAAACTTGATAGTCAGATTATGAAGATATTGAAATTCGGAGGCACTTCTGTCGGCTCGGCAGAAAACATAAAAATCGTTCATCAGATTGCCCAACAATATATACAAGACGAAGTTCCACATTGGGCTGGTGGTTTCTGCCCAATCGGGAGTAACCAATTTGTTGGAGTCGGCAGGTAAGAAGGCCGCTGAACAGCAGTTCCTGCTTTAGATTTTCAATACGAAAAAAAATGTTTTTTTTATGTTTTCCGTGTCAATCCGTGTGCGAAGTCAGTCTGGGTCGGCAATCCGATATTCCGTAGGAATTAGTCTGGGTCGGCACACCGATTCCAATCACGCTAGAACGTCAAAATTAGAGAGCAAAATCCTAGAAATATAAAGATTAAGGACATGATACAAAATAACATGTACAATTCAGATTTAATTATGTAGTTTAATTGTCTATAAAACTAATTTCTACTAATACTCTTTGGCAACTTATGAATACATTTCCATTTGTGATTATTTTCAAAAATGTACAAATTATTTTGTATCGAACCCTAAGCCTGATTTAATTCTAAAGCGGGAACTGCTGGCCGCTGAAGCAGACGAAAGCTACAAGGCTGATTTTGAGCAAAATTTGTTTGGAATCATGAAAGAGCTAATTGTTAAGCTTCATAACAGCCCACAATACAAAACAGCCCTTCAATAAACATGATTCATTCGGATTTGAGCAAAATCCAACCAAAAATAGTATTTTTGTGCTTTGAAAATTAGTGAAGCGGAAAACGAAATGAAGAAAGTAGCATTTTATACCTTGGGTTGCAAACTGAACTATTCCGAGACTTCTACCATTGGCAGAATGTTCGAGCAGAAAGGTTATCAGAAAGTGGATTTCAGCGACTCTCCAGATATATTTATCATCAACACTTGCTCGGTAACAGAGAATGCCGACAAAAAGTGTAAAAAAATTGTTCGGGAAGCCAAGAAAGTTTCCCCAAATGGCTATGTAGCAATTATTGGTTGCTACGCCCAACTCAAGCCGAAAGAAATTTCCGAAATTGAAGGAGTGGATGCGGTTTTGGGAGCGGCCGAAAAATTCCGCTTGTTGGAGTTGCTCGATGGTTTTGTGAAGCCAGCAACTGCACAGATTTTCGCCTCGGAAATCGCTGAAGCCACAAGTTTCAATAGTTCTTGGTCTATGAATGATCGAACCAGAACCTTTCTGAAAGTGCAGGATGGATGCAATTATAATTGTGCTTTCTGTACAATTCCGCTTGCTCGTGGCAAAAGCCGAAGTGCGCCTATTGAAGATATTCTCAAAAATGCGCATGAAATTGCTCAGACTAATGTAAAAGAAGTCGTGCTGACAGGCGTGAACATTGGCGATTATGGAATTATTGACGGAAAAAGAAATGTGCGCTTCCTAGAGTTGATTCAGGAGTTAGACAAGGTGGAGGGTATTGAGCGTTTCCGAATCTCTTCTATTGAGCCCAATTTGCTGACCAATGAAATCATAGAGTTCGTAGCGCAATCCGAGAAATTTGTACCGCATTTCCATATTCCACTCCAATCGGGTTCAGACAAAATTCTCAAAAGTATGAGAAGGCGTTATGAGCGAAATTTATATGTGGAAAGAGTGGCGAAAATTAAAGAACTGATGCCTCATTGTTGTATTGGCGTAGATGTAATTGTAGGCTTCCCAGATGAAACTGAGGCTGACTTCTTGGAAACTTACAATTTCTTGAATGAGCTGGATGTTTCCTACTTGCACGTTTTTACTTATTCGGAGCGAGCTAATACTGCTGCAACTGAAATGGCAAACCCTGTGCCTATGGGCGAAAGAAATAAGCGGTCAAAAATGCTCCGTACACTTTCGCACAAGAAAAAACGCTTTTTCTACCAAAAAAACATTGGAAAGACTTTTGATGTTCTATTTGAGGATGATGTAAAAGATGGATTGATGGAAGGGTTTACTGAGAATTATGTGAGAGTGGTTGCCAAATACGACCCACTACTCATTAATGAAATCAAAACCGTAATTTTAACCAAATTAAATGATAACGGTTTAGCTGAAGTAGGCGAGCCAGAGATTATGTATGAATCTCACACAAATTCTAAATTAGATTTGGAGAAAGCCTAAGAAAGTATTTATATTAACAACTCTTTTCAATAAAGTGAAAGAAAGAAGCTTTTGCGTTAAGCAAAAGTTTCTTGAATTAAATTTTACCCAAGATTTCCACAAATCGGTTCAATTACAAGATAGATGAGCAAAACAAGAATACTTTTCGTTGAAGATGATAAAGCAATGGCAAAAATGCTCAAGCATTATATGGATGTGCGTGGTTATGATATCACACATTGCAATAATGGAAAAGCAGGTTTGGAAGCTTTTTCTGGTGAGAAAGAATTTGATTTGTGCATTTTGGATGTACTTATGCCCGATTCTGATGGATTTACTTTAGCTGGAGACATCCGTGAGATTGATGCGCATATTCCCATTCTCTTCTTGACTTCTAAGTCAATGCCAGATGATAAAATTAAGGCGTTCAAATTAGGAGCTGATGATTATATCACAAAACCATTCAATGTAGAAGAATTACTTTTGAGGGTAAATGCTATCATCAAAAGGCAACAGAACGAACCAAAAATAAGAAAAACACCAGATTCACTTCCCAATCAATTTACGGTAGGGAAATACAATTTTGACTTCCAGTTTCAGAGATTGACTATTGAAGACCACTTCAGAAAATTGACTACGAGAGAAGCGGAACTATTGAGATTCCTTTTTTTCTACAGAAACAGGCTCATTAAGCGTGAAATGATTTTGCAGGAGATTTGGGGCGATGATGATTACTACAAAGGCAGAAGTTTGGATGTTTTTATGTCCAGACTGAGAAAGTATTTGAAAGATGATTCAGACATTGAAATCATTAATGTTCATGCAATCGGATTCAAATTCATTGTTGCAGGAGACGAAACAAGCGAGGAAGAAGAAGGAAAATTCTAATTATTCGAAATGATATTAGCTGTTTGAAAGCCAAAACCCATAAAAAGGTTTTGGCTTTCTTCGTTTTTGGGAATTGATTTTGTAGTAAGTACTTGGACTGAATTAAACATAAGTGAAAGAAATTAAATAACTTACTCCATTATATTTGTTTCTTTTTGGTCTATTCTTCGTTAAAAATAGTAGGCATAGCGATACTATGCCTACTATTTTTGTCCCAGCGGGGAACCGCTAGACTAGCTAACGTAGCCCGACCTCAAAAACATACTGCGATAATGGCGCACTTTATTTAATTTCTTACTCTTTGAATGTTAGCACTTTAAATAATAACCCTGACAGGATTATTATACAGCTAATTATGTGCAAGCATTTACGGGAAAGGGAATTGAAGAAGAATTGAAAGCAACGAAGCAGAAAAAAAGGAAAGTTTAGTAAAACGCCTAAGTTTGGCAATTATTTATCAAGTAATTGCTACGCTTCACAAAGTTATTGGTAGTAAAACACACTATTTCAATGAACATTTACTGAATAAATTTATTGGTGGGTTCAGGATTCGTCCCAAATCTACAGTAAATAACCTTTGTTATAAGGAATTAGTCAATTACACTAAAATAGCTGATTGACATAATTTCTAAACTTTCAGGCTATTAATAGTTTAGATAAACCATCACTTCCCTTAATTCCTTTGACTTCGCTTAGTTGTGCAGTAGATTTACGAACCAATTGACAAAACTGCATGGATAAATATCAGATTCACACTTTCCCCAATGGCATTCGGCTGATTCATCAGCAAGTGCCAAACACTAAAATTGCTCACTGCGGCTTCATGCTCGACATTGGCAGTCGGGATGAGTTTCCCGAAGAGGTAGGAATTGCCCATTTTTGGGAGCACATGGCTTTCAAAGGTACTTCTAAGCGAAAAGCTTTTCATATTATCAATCGCTTAGAAGTGGTTGGCGGAGATTTGAATGCTTACACCACCAAGGAAAAAATCTGCTTCCATGCTTCTTTGCTCGATAGTCATTTTGAGAAAGCGGTGGATTTACTGACTGACATTACTTTCCACTCCACCTTTCCAGACAAAGAAATTGATAAGGAAAAAGGAGTGATTTTAGAGGAAATGTCAATGTATGAAGACGACCCAGCCGATGCCATTCAAGATGAATTCGACTCGCTCACTTTTGGCGAACATTCTTTGGGGCAGAATATTTTAGGAACCCGGGAAAGTGTTAAGAAGTTTACCAAAGCAGATTTCCAGCAGTTCATTCAACGGAATTTGAATACAGAAAGAGTTATTTTCTCTTCTGTCAGTTCGTTGCCATTCAAAACCGTGTTGCGAATTTGTAAGAAATATCTTAGTTCCATTCCTACACTTTCTGCTAAACCAACTCGCACTCCTTTCACACAATATGAGCCTAAAATTATAGAACAGACCAAGCCCATCAATCAAACTCATTGCGTGTTGGGCGGATTGGCTTACTCAACTTACGATGAGCGAAAGCAAAGCTTTTCTATGCTCAACAATCTTTTGGGAGGCCCAGGAATGAATTCCCGACTCAATTTGTCTGTTCGAGAAAAATATGGTTATGTCTATTCCATAGAATCGGGTTACAATACTTTTTCCGATGTGGGGCAATTCTCCATTCAGTTTGCTACCGAACCAGAGACCTTCCAGAAAAGTTTGAACTTGGTAAATCGTGAACTCCACAAGTTGAAAACCATCGCACTTGGAACGATGCAACTCCACACCGCCAAACAGCAAATGATGGGGCAATTGGCAATGGCAGAAGAAAGCAACCTCGGTTTAATGCTGATGTTTGCCAAAACGCTATTAGACTATGGGCAAGTTCTAGAAGTGGAAACCATCTTCCGAAGAATTGAAACCGTTACTGCTTCCCAAATTTTGGAAGTCGCCAATGATATTCTTGTAGAAGAGAAACTGAGTAGACTAATTTACAGTAGGGAAATTTAACTATCCTGACTTGATTTTTCTTAAAAAAGACCTTCCTCATGCTTAAAAAGCAAATCACTTTTCTGAATGAATAGTAGAGGGGTGTACGTCTAAATGCAGAAAAGAGTCTTTGCGTATAATGCTTGCCTTTGGATATAAGGCACAAGTGGACACTTGCGCTATATTTAGTTTGATTATTTTTTTGAAAACTGCATTTAGACGTGCACCCATAGTAGAGTCATTTCTCAAAACTCTAAAACATGAAATTCTTACTTAAATGGATTGGGAAAATCCTGCTTTTCTTGCTCATTTTTGTAGCTTCCTATTTCTTGGTTGCTTGGGCGTGTGCCTTCATTCCCGCCAACCAAGATGCAAAAAGACTGAGTAAAGGAAATCAGATTTTTCTTAGAACAAATGGCGTTCATCTGGATTTGGTATTCCCAATCCGAAACAGTTTACACGACTGGACGAGTAAAATCCAACTAGAAGACTTTGAGCAGACCAACCAAATTCCCGAATGGGTTTCTTTAGGTTGGGGAGATAAAGGTTTTTTCATGAAAACACCCACCTGGGGAGATTTAACTCCTTCAATTGCCATAAAAGCACTTTTTCTACCTTCAGAAACTGCCATGCACGTTTCGCTCCATTCTAAAGCTCCTGTGGTTGGAGACAACACTAGGGAAGTATTTTTGAGCGATGAACAATATTCGGAATTGGTCAGGTTTGCAGAGAACTCTTTCCACACTTCCAAAAAGCGGGAGTTTATGGTAATTGATTATAAAGATACTTATTTGAATGTCAATGATAGATTCTATGAAGCAAAGGGAAGTTACTATTTTGTGCAAACCTGTAATAATTGGGCAAATGAAGGCTTGAAAAAAATCGGCCTGAAAACTGCTGTTTGGGCTCCTTTCGACTGGAGTATTTTAAGGTATTTTCCGAAATAGATTTTCCGATTTATGAAGTATGATTTATGATTTTACCTTCTCTCACTTTCTTGCCGTTGGCAAAAGCCGTAGATTTGAAGCACATTACCTTTAGCAGACAACTATTTTTTTGTCTTGATACTCGAAGCCGAGTCGCATTGATACATACTACTTCATACTTCTATATAATGAACAAACTCCTACTCACGCTACTTTTAGCAATTTCCAGCCAAATTGCTTACTCGCAAAGTGCTTTTGCGCCACTCAATCAAGACTATTATCATCTGATTGACCGCTACGAAATCAAGCAGAAAAACTTTTCTAAGTCGTTCTTTACTACAAGCAAACCTTACACACGCAAGGCAATTGGTGAGTTTTTAGATTCGCTAGAGTTTGAAGGCGATATGAGTAAAGCAGACAAATTCAACCTCATGTATTTGCGAAATGATAATTGGGATTGGGTAAACAATGCGGAGAATGACTCTGAAAAAGCAATCTTAAAGCACTTTTACAAAAAAAAATCCGACTTATTTCATGTGCAGGAAGATGGGTTTGGATTGCATGTAAATCCTATTTTAGCTTTCTCGGTCGGGCAAGATGACAATGTGG
>JBLIFI010000073.1:0-13447 GCA_047633715.1 Flammeovirgaceae bacterium | reverse complement strand
CCCATCTAGCACCGTAGAAGAATCAACATCATGAGTAAGTACTACATGATATACATTATCAGTTGTATAGTTCTGATAAGTTAAAAAAGGAAACGTTCCACCAACAATATCATCCTTACTCAGATCGGCACTTAGTATTGTTTCATTTGTGCCTCCTAACCCATAAGCCACCCTAGAGGTCAGGTCTGTTTCGCCTCCAGCAAGCCCTCCGTATAGAGCTACTCCATTCGGAATTTTAAAAGCTTTTTTCTTATTAACTCCTGTGGAAATATTCCCCGTTAGGTAATCCCACTTTTGGCTTGGGTAATAAGTGCCTTTTGCCACCCAAATTTCATCGCCTGCAATAGCATTATCGAGCGCATCTTGTAAATCTACATAAGCGTTTGCCCAAGAAGAGCCATTATTGAAGCCTGTGGAAAGTGATGAATCTACATAGACAATTCCTGGTTCTCGGAGGAGAGAAAGGTAAAGGGAAGATATTCCTGCTGTTATATCATCAAAATCTGCATCTGCCTGAATTTTACCTGCCGAGTAAATTCTATTCCCATCTGCAAATACTGCATTAGCTACATCATTAGTGGATATTCCTGTGAAACCAGCTCTTTTGGCCCACTCACATACAAGCCCAGAAGTTGTATATTTTGCAATAAACAGGTCAGAGCCTAGTGAGTTGCCTACAGTCTCCAAATTGATTCCATTTCCGAAATCAACAGGGTCTGACCCAGCAAAATAACCTGACACATACAAGCTCCCTCCTATTTCGTATATCCTCCCTACATAATCATGCTCAGTACTTCCTATAGTATGAGTAGCAATCAAATCTAAACCTGTAGTGCCATTATCTTTGGCAGTACCTATAAAAATATCACTATTAGCCCCTCCGTTCGAAGAAAAAGGTGCACTTGTGAGCATGCTTAGGTTTGCACCTTGATAGGTTGCACTTATACCTAAATTACCATCAGATAGAGCTATAAGGCTATTGACCTGAAATGAGGCAACTCCTGTACCTGTTGCTAGCTTAATAGCTCCACCAGCCCATAGGTCTGATTTATTACTTTGGTATGCAGCCATAAATGCAAAATCCGTAGTAGCACCCAAACTAGTCCCTTGCACAGTTATATCTCCTGATGTCAATTCGCCTGCTACATATATTTTTGTACCTCCTGAATTGGTTGTAATAGCCCTACCAAAAGCATTACCGCCACTAGAACTACCATCTACCCATTGGCAAGCTCCCCCATCATTATACTTAGCAACTATAAAATGTGTACTTGTAGTAAGCGCAAAGGCTTGTCCATTCCCAAAATCTAAAGAACTTGGTGAAATAGCACTTGCATCACCAACAGCATACACTTCACTTGTTGTGCCCAAAACAACATCATTAAAACCTTCATTTCCTTGTGTAGAGCCATCATCTGGTGTTCTTACCCACTCCAACAAGCCGTTTTCTCCAAACTTAGCAATAAATGCTGACTGCCCAGTAGTAGTAATTGAATGAGTATAAAGCCCTCCTGAGTTATCAAACTGAACCTCTCCCCCACCTATATATATAGCATGACCTACAAAATATACCCTATTATTAGTTGTGTCAAGTGTTAGGGCATTAGCAGCTGCTCCATTTCCATCTCCACTAAAAGCATAACCCCATAAATAATCACCATTAACTGTAAACTTGGCTATAAATCCATTCTCTCCAACAGTTACTTTAGAAATCACATTGCCTCCGCCAAAATCTAAATCAGAACTAATAACCCCGCATACATATAAATTTCCTTCGCCATCTTCTTCAAGGTCTAGTATTTCTGCTTGACCTGAACTAGGCATAGTTACCCACTCCCACTTAGGGTCAGTCTGCCCCCAAGAGACCTGAACCAACAATAAAAAAAGAAAAGAGAAAAAAAATGATTTTGTAGTATTAACCGATTTCATACTATATGGATATGTGTAAATGCTGTTGGAGATATTCGTAATTATAAAAATACAAAGAAAGGTATTGTTTATTATATAATAAATGCAAAGTTTTTTGAACAACTTCGTTTGTTCTTGCTAAGTTCCTATCATCTTATTGGTAAAGTGCAATTAACTAGCTTTCGTTCGCATTTAGTCGGATTGAACTAATTCTGTGTTCATGAGAGTCAAATACAAAATTATCATTACGGCAAAAATATACAATCCGAACTAAAGGATTTGGGCATTCTTTACCTGATTTCGGGTATTTTGAGGGTTTAGCAGGTATTTGCAAGCAATTGCGTAGCACTTACGTTACGCTGGTGATATTTCGACTAGGTGTCCCCGCAATGCCGTTAAGTAAATCGGGGTAGGACTTACGTCCTACCCTAAATATATATCGTCCCGTTGGGACTCAAAATAAAGTCCACACGGGACGAAAAACCCTTAGCTTGGCACGTAAGTGCCAAGCTAAAAGCCACTAACTTAACGGCATTGAGCGTCCCCGTCCGTTGGGATTTTTTCTTTTGGGTTCACATTAAACCCTCTACATCTTGAAGATGTCGGAGAGTTATATGATTAATTCTACTTTAAGAGTTTGAAGCCTGCTTGCCACTAGCTGAGCTAGTGGCAAGTGAATTGGGATTGCAAGCTTTTATTAGAAGGGAAAATCTGCTGTTCAATTGCATCCATTTGAAAATGGATGTTTTTTAGGACAAAAAAAAACGCAGGACTTATGTACCATGCTAAGTGAAAGGAATTAAATAACTTACTCCATTATATTTGTTTCTTTTTGGTCTATTCTTCGTTAAAAATAGTGTCCATAGCGATGCTATGCCTACTATTTTTACCTAGACTAGCCTCAAAAACAAACTGCGATAAAACACGCATTTATTTATTCCCCGTTCCTAAGGATATTTCGTCCCGTTGGTTTTTTTTCTTTTGGATTAGCAAAAACCTTGATTTGAATCAAGATTTTTTTGTGCAAAATCCCTGAGATTTGAAATAAAAAAAACGCTATGAAATTTAACTTTCAAGAATTATTCAAAGAACTGATTGCTGATTTGATTCTGAGAACGGAAAGCAATTTGAAAAATGCAGAGATACTCAACCAGAAAGACTTTGCCGCTCTCAACCAAAAGGTAAACCCAGAAAGCTGGAGTGCTTTGGAATGCCTGCAACATTTGAATTTGTATGGAGATTTCTACTTGCCAGAGATTGAGCAAAGAATGGCAGCAAGCAAATATCCGCCTCAACCAATTTTCAAAAGTAGTTGGTTGGGAAACAAATTTGCAGAAATGCTGAAACCTCGGGAGAAACTTAATAAAATACCTGCTCCGAAAGACAAAAACCCTGTTGGAAGCACACTAGATAAAAGTATTATAACTGAATTTATTAACCAACAACATAAAATGCTCAGTTTGTTAGAGCAGGCGAAATCTGTCAACCTTCAAAAAATAAAAGCGTCTATCACACTTTCAAAATTCATAAAATTACGGCTTGGAGACGTTTTCAGAGTGGTCATTTACCATAATGAAAGACATTTGGAACAGGCTTTCAAGGCAGTTGGGAAAGAGATTTTGGTTTCGAGTTGAGTTTTTGAAGATTCGGTAGAAGTTAATTTGCAATCAGCCCCTCATAAACAAGCTTAGGAACGGAAATTAAATAAGATGCTATTTCCTCTTGTTTCTTTTTGGGCTATTCTTCCAATTCCATTGCGGGTATAAAAGTGTGCCATAGCGGTGCTATGCCAAACTTTTTTGTCCCAGCCGGGAACGGCTAAACTAGCCTCAAAAATAAACTGCAACAAAACACGCATTTATTTATTCCCCGTTCCTTACATTTATTACTTGAATGTAAGCTTGTTTATAATTACCCCTTTTTTTTATTCTTTATCGATGGCGATTTTTTTCTTTTTTCCTTGTTCTTTCCTCCTTTTTCCTCTTTCTCCATTCGCTTTTCATGATTTCCAAAAACCATGTTAATTCCGAATCTCACATTCAAGTTTTGGGCAGATTTTGGGAAAAGTGCAGCCGTAATCAAATTATCGCTTACCAAATGAATCTGAAAAGGCGTGTTCAAAGAAAACCCGAAGCCAATATTGTTGATAGAGTTTTTCATGATATTATAACTCGTAGCAATTGTAGCAATTCTACCCAAATCTTTGGTTGCTCCCAAAGAGAATGAAGGCACAAACTCTTCGGCATAGAATCTGCCATTCATTAACGCATTTACGTACAGTCTTTCTTTGAGCTTGTATCTACCTCCAATATTTACTTGAACTGGCAAGCCAGAAGTGTAAGAATCAATATCAACTCCCTCTTTAATAGCATCGTAATTTAAGGCTGTTTCCAAAGAGTCGCCTACTTCTTCCAAAGAAGTTCCGCTTCCAGATTCATCGTCTCGAAATACATCCAGAATATCAATCCCTGTGAACGTGTAGGGTTTTGCATTGCCAGTAATATCATACTTCTTGGCATAGCTTTTCCATTTTATACTCCCCAAGTTTAAAACACTTGCTTCGATTTGTATTTTCTCGTTGAGTTGGTAAGTTGCTCCTAAATCGATGGCAAATCCTTTGTTGTCTGTGTTGGTCAAATATTCCGATGTCTCATCATCAATTTGCTCGCCCAATGCGCTATCCAATAAAATCGTAAATCCAGAAGATAGAATTTCTCCCTCGGCAGAAATTGTGATTGGGTAATTGTCTCTGTTTTCTGTGGTCAAGTTGAATTTCACGCCTTCAGCATCAAAATGCCCCAATCCAAATAACAGGCGGAAAGTTGCTCCAACATTGAGTTTTTCGTTAATCTCTCTAGTAACTCCCAAGCTAAATTCTCTTGTGTGCATGGCAAAAGCTTTCGGGCTAATTTCCAAGGTTTTGCCCAAATAATCTGAGTGTCCATTTCCTTTCACAATCAAATCTACCAAGTCTTTTGGATAAGAAAATCGAGCTTCCATGTTCTCTTCTACTCGGAAATTGAAACCCATTTTTTTGGTGCGAATGTAAACTCCAAACAAATTAGCTCTAGCTCCAACCGCAAATGTGTTGTTCTTGATGGCTGCATCTGACAATCCTTCAGGCAGAAAAACCGTTCTGTCAGACTCGAATCTAAAAACATCATTGAAGGAAAAACCAGAGTTGGAGGCAAAGAAATTCCCTCCAGAAAGCCCAGGAAGTGTAATTGCTACATTATAATCCAAAAATTTACCTGGATTATAATGTGCAGATTGTGGCAATGACGGCATGTGAAACAGCGTATTTTCCACTTGCGATTTTGCTGAAAAACTCACAAGTAGAAGTAGGGATATATGTATGTATAAGTATTTTTTCACTTTTGAATGCTTTTGGAATGGTAATAATTGAGATACAGAAATTAAGTCAAGACCCTATGTGAATTTACGGATTGTGAAAAGTCATTCGCTGATAGATATTTTTACATTTGTGAGCAGACCAACTTGTATTTTGAAATTGTCTGTGTCATGAATTCTCACACTACCATTCCCCGAGGTTGAGAATGTTCCAACCAAAGTCATTTTAGTAGTTTTCAAAATCCGCTCTAATTCTTGCGCATTCAAAACCTCTTCCACAATAATTTCCGAGTCATTGATTGGTCTTCCATCTGAATTTACTTCTGCTCCAGAAAAAAATGTATTTTCAGCGCTTAAAACCGAGTCAATCACATTGAAATTGTCATCCATAAAATAGAATTGAATATCAGCATCTAGCGGAATGCTCGTGTTGATAACTATTCTGATTGTGGCAGAAAGAAATGCGTCAATGTCATCATCCAAACTCAAATCTACATCGGTAGTGTCTCCAAAAAACTGTACAGAACCAGAACCAATGAAAGGCAAAACTACGGTGGCAATTCCCTCTACATTAGAAGTATCTGTTAAAATATTCGGGTTGGATTTAGTAGCAGGAGTATCTGGATTCACTTGCCCAACTGATTCATATCGGATTTCGTCTGGTCGGAGATTGAAAATATCAGGGAAATTAATAATGTTGAAATCATTTTTGTCAGAGAAACCACCAATAGAAACAGGCAGTTCTGGAATCTGAGCTTTTACGCTGATATTTGTTTTAGTTTCTACTGCTAAGGGTGTGTTATTCGAAAAGTCGAAATTGAAAGGTATTCCATATCGGTTAATTATTTCAAAAGATAGGCTTGGGCTATCGAGTTTCAAATCGCCAATATCGAAGGTGTTATCATAGGCAGTAATTTCCAAAGTATCGGCAGGAAGTGAAACCGCTCTCTGCATGAGATTACAATAAACGACTTTGTGCTGAATATTGTCTATGCTGGAATCGACATCTAATTTGTCTCCTGCCTGAAAAGTAGAATTCGCCTTTATAGTAACCCTAAATTGAATTGGGAATTTATTTGGCGTAGAGTTACTGCTTCCATCTTCGAAATCAAGTATATAGTTGGCAAGGCTTATTTTCTGCTCAAGATTAGTTGAATTGGCAGGAATTGTAATATTTTGACTAAATGGAGTACCATTCAACTTTGCCGTGGGGATTGTCAACAGCACATCAAAATCAAAATCAAAAGTAGAATTGAATGTGAAATTCACATCTCCACTTTTCAAATCAATCGTATAGAGTTCAGCCTCACTCAAACCCAAATCTACAGGAATCGTCTCGGTAGCAATAATATCAATAGGAGTTGTTCCTGGAAATGGAGCCTCAAAAGTGTTCCTATCGGGAGTGATTGCCGGAACTTCCACCAAATTATCCAAATCAAACGAAAGCACACTTTGGGAATAAACAAACTCCAAAAGCCCATCTTCTCTTGCTCTCAAAAAGGAGCTGTCAGTTGCGGACACCATATCTGAAATGGTAATATTCCCCTGAAAAATGGGAAGGGCAAAGGTTGGTTGCCACTCTTCAACTTCTATATTATCAAAATTGATGTCTTCAAATCCGCAGGAGGCGAGGAAAAGACATAATAGGTAGATTGTTTTTTTCACTTGATTCAAGGTTTTATTTAAATAATTGCACAAATTTAGGAAATATATTTTGGCGTGTAGCCATTGTTACATGCAAATCAAACTCTTTTTTTTTCAGAAATCCCGAATTTAGAGTTGTCTTAACGATAGAAAGAAGAAAACATAAACCCTATTTTTAAAGGCTTACAATCTTAATTTCTATTCTTCTATTAAGCCTTTTCGTGTCTATTCTCAAATTATCAAAAGCAGGTTTGGATTCACCAAATGCCTTTATCTTGATTATTTTTGGGTCTATTCCCAACTCCGACAAATACTTTTTACTAGCATTTGCCCTGCTTTCAGACAACTTATAGTTTTGGATTGGGTGTCCTGCATCATCTGTATGTCCATGAATTTCTATGCGGATTGATTCGTTTTTCATTAAAAAACTGGCAACCTCTTCCAATTCTTTTTCAGCTTCTTCGGTAAGTGCATGAGAGCTTTGCTCAAATTGCACTTTTTTGAGTTCTATTATTTTTCCAAGCGCAATTTTTTCTCCCATAAAGTAGAGTATTTCCTTCTTTTTTGGAGATGGGGGAAGCGGATTAAATACAACGGGGATATCAAAAGCCGTTTCCAATTCTTTCTGTTTCCACAACTTGATTGAACCATCATAGCTTGCCGTGGCAATCAAATGCTCAGTTGGGCTGAATCTCGCTACTCTCACAATAGATTTGTGCCCTGCAAGATTCACGAAATTATCATCTCCTTTCCAGACTCTTGCTATTGAGCCAAAAGCACCCGAAACCATAAATCTGGAGTCGGAAGAAAAACTAGGCGAGCTGTAGTTGTTGGATTCAGAAGCATTGATTGTTTTTGTAATGGATTCAGAGTTGAAATCCCAAATAGATATTTTGCCATCGTAGCTCCATGTGGCAATCTGATTTTTATTCGGAACAGTTACTACATCATTCAAATAATCGAAAGGGTAATAGAATATTTTGGTTCGCTGTTCTGTCTGTAAATCAATTACTTGCACAAAATTATCTATGGTAATCATGATTGATTTTCCGTTTGGAGTGAGTGCCCCGCTGGTAATTGTCTTAATCTGAGATGGAGTATGTGTGTTTGCCTGAAAAATTCGCTTGGGACTGTAAAACGCACCTCCCGAGCTTCTGCCCAACTTCGCTTTTGATACGAAACCATTTTCTCCACCAAAAACCACATAGTTGTTATCCAACGTGAAACAAGCAAAGGCAACCGCTTTGAAAGCCTTTTTGCCAACACCAAAAACAGCTTGGTTTTTATATTGTCCAATCAATTTCCCAGAGTTGATTTCCCATACCCAAACAGTCCCGTCTTTGCTGGCACAAGCCAAAAGTTTCCCATCGGAATTGAAATTCACTTCATAGATTGTGTTTTTTGGACCTGAAAATATCTTCCATAACTTCCCTGTTTCAACTTGCCAAACCTTAACTTTGAAATCATTTTTCCCGCCACTTGCCAAAAGTTTGCCATTGGGGCTGAAGTGAATATTCTGAACTCCACCTGCATGAGCAAACCATTCATTTTCAACTTTATATTGCTGAGCAAATGAGTTGAAAGCGAAAATGATACAATATGGAAGTATGAAAATGAGTGAACGCACTATCAGATTGCTACTATTTATAGTTTAAGAGAAGTAATATTGAGTAATATAATACATCTGTCATTCTAAATAAAGATGGATGTATTAAATTTGATGCTTTGGGAACTTGAACCCAACCTTAAATTCGACAGATGGACAAAAGCACGAAATACAAAATAGTGAATAATAGAAATATTGTTTTGGCAATCACAATTCTTGTGTTGGTTGCCTTTAACGTAATTCAGTTATTTATTAATCGGAGAAGTGAATCGGTAACAAAGGAAAAGTACGAGACAAAGCAAATGGAATTAGTCAATACTTATGCCAAACTAGACACTATTTCCTCGCAGTTAGACGAGCGGATTGAGCACATCAGGCGACTTGGAGGAAGTGTAGATTCACTCATTGAAGTCAAACACCAACTTGAGCAGGATAAATATTCCCTCCGTCAATCAATTCATTTAGCAAGCAATCGCTACGAACAAATCAAAGGGAAAGTAGAAGGCTATGAAAAACTGCTTGCCATGAAAGACAAGGAAATCTCTGAAATGGAGCATTTGACAAAGGTGCTGACAAGCGAAAAACTAGATTTGCTGGAAAAACAAGATGAACTGGCAGATGAAGTAACGCAATTGAAGTCTGAAAAAGATAAGCTATTAGAGCAAATGAGTCAGGCTTCTGTGTTGGCAATAGAAGATATTCGCTTCTTCGCTGTGGCAAAAAATGGGATTTCTGGCGAAACGACCTTATTCAAACAGAATAAATTTGAGAAATTAAAAGTCAGTATTCAACTAGAAGACAATCAGTTTGCGAAAGAAGGGAAAAAGGAAATAATGATGCGCATAATTGAGCCTAGTGGAGCCTGTTTATACAATACAAATTCAGGGACTTTCAAATACAAGGGGAAACAAATATTCTATACAAATACAGAAGAATTTATTTTTAATAATAATTCAGAAAAGATAGATTTCAACTACGATAAAAGTAATGAATATGCTATTGGCACACACCGAGTAGAGTTTTACTGTGAAGGCTTCAAAATTGGAGATGGGGAATTTGAGGTAGAGTGATTTATAAAGATGCAGGTTCTCTGACAATTTTTGTGGAAGTCCAAAATAGCTCAAATTATTTGCTTAATCTGGAGGCTGTAATTGATGATTATCCCTTGTTTCGTATTTCATAAAACACATTAACCACAAAATTTGTCAGACAACCAAGATGCAAAGTGGTTTGAATAGTGAGAACTCTACAAGGGCTTGCCTATTTTCAAAGTCTATATCCGCCAGAGTCCAAGGCTTCCATCTTTTGCTTGCGCCAGTAACTTGTTTTTGCTCTTCATTGAAATAGCATTTGGCGTGGAGTTCGTGGCAGTATTTTCAGCTTACTGAGTCTTCTCGATTTTGAATCAGATAAATCTGTTTTGCCATATACAATGCTAATCTCCTCCTCCGTAAGCCCATATAACTGATTTTTCTAAACACCCACTTTCCCACTTGTAATATATCGTAAATTTGTACTCATATATGGGAATTAGACTATTGGCTTTCTCCTACTTCAAAACTCCCTTATCCTTATCGTAAAAGCACTTAGAACCTTTCTCTTTTGAGGTAGGGTTTTAGTTGGGAGTGAGTGTTTTTTTTATTGTTGGAGTGTTTCTCCTACAAAGCCACCTCTTTGATTTCTACTTTAGGCTTCATTTTAGTGAAAGCAAGAGACTTATAAGGAATTAATTTTTTTCTTTGAAGTTGGCTTACTAAAATACCTTCATGCTTTTGTAGTTGCTCACTCATTGTCTTAATAAGTTCTGTGGTAATTGAGCCGTGTCGGGTAATTTGTGCTAATTCCTTATCGGTCAATAGTTTTTTAGAAGCATAAACATCCGCTTCCTGTTCTTTGGCTTCATCGGGTTTGATTTCGTCTAATCCATCTATGAAAATATCTTTTTTGCCATGCAGTAGAATGTGGGCTAATTCATGGTAGAAAGTAAACCAAAAAGCACCGTAATCTTTGCGCCTGTCAGTAAGTTGGATAAGTGGAATAGAACCGCTTTTAATCCACCGAGAAGCACCGTAAATAGGGGCTTTGAGGAAACAAGGTGTGTAAACCAAGGCAATACCACATTCAGCGCAAATTTGCTGTAATTGGCTTAACCAATCATTCGGCATTCGGAAACATAGATGTTGGATTTCATCTAATCTTTCTTTTATCTTTTCCTTTTCAAAATGAGCCAAATCTAATTTTTCCGCTTGCAATTCGCCTACTCTGAGCCATGCCGAAATGGCTTCGGGTTCAGTAGTGTGTTTCAGTTCTATTTTGAAGAGAGGACTGGGACTCCCTTTGTAAATAGTACTCCATTCTGTTGGAGATGCCACCCTGAAAAATTTGAGTAATGCAGTTACGGGTTCTTCACTTTTTTGAGTGTTTGGCAAAATGCCCCATTTTTTCATAGTAGCAATAGGAAAGGATTTGTACCATTCTTTGCATGATGCTAAAAACTCCATTTTCTCAATCTCTAGCAATTCATCTTGGTAATGACGTTCTAAATTGAGCCAAAAGTTAGAAGGAATGCCTAAAACATATTCTAATTTAATGGCTGTTTCTTTCGTAATAGATGCTTTGCCTTTTATAAGTTCATTCAGTTTTGGTATAGAACGCCCCATTCTTTCCGCCAATTCTTTTTGGGACATAGGTAGTTCTTCAATCGTTTCTTGAATGGTATCTCCTGGGCAACTGAGTAATGCCTTTTTTGCTTCTAAGTCAGTCATGGTAGTAGTGTTTAGCGTGAAAAATAGAGTTAATGAGGGTCTTCCACAGAACTTATTTTAATGGCTGTGATTGATTCAATTTCTACACTATTGTCTTCTCTCATAGGTATTGGGTCGTGATTCAACCAAAAGCAAATGCGCCAATTCTTTATAATATCTATTGACCACTCGCCTAATCTTGCGCCTTTATAGGGGTGTAGATGCATTGTAGGTAATTTTTTGATAACAGAAAGGCTTTCGGCTTCTTGAAGGGCGACCATTCTTTGTTTTACTTTCTTAGCGTACTTACCATACTGCTTTATAATTTCTCTGTCATCAGTCAGACTTTTCTCTAGTTTTTTACTCTTATATTCAATTTTCATGCAAAAATAAGAAAAAGTATTTACCTATCAGGTTAATAACAATTAAAAATAATTTATGTTTTAGTTTTCTATTAAACAGGCTATTAAATAGTATTCTTCATTCAACCCACTTTCCCACTTGTAATATATCGTAAATTTGTACTCATATACGGGAATTAGGCATTCGCTTCCTGTAAGAACTTAGTAGCTTTTGTTTGCTCTATTTCTTTGGCAACCTTATCGGCTTCGGAAGGATGGAGAACTTTAATGAGTGGGTTCTTTTGGATTGAATCGTAAACCTCATGTTGCTCACTCGCTACCTCTTTGGGTTCTTCTACAAAAAGATAGAATCGGTTGTCTATTAGTGGCTTTTTAAACTTTTCTGAAAGCGTGGACATCAAACCAAGGTAACGGCTAATATGATTGTTCAAAGTTGTTTTACTGTATTCAAAATCTTGAACTTTTGCACCAATTAGAACGCCATTTTGCCCTATACATTCCATTTCAAAAGTGAAAGGCAAGCTAGGTAAGTTTTCAGAATTGAATTTGTAATGAGTATGAACCTTATCTTTTACAGGTTCGATAAGTTTGGTTCTTACTATTTGTTTAATAGACTCTATGGCAGTGTGTACTGGTTTCTGTTTGACCTCCAACTCCTCTTTAAAGAAACTCTTTACTAGCATACGAAGGGTTTCTTCGCTGAATGGAGCGTTTACAGGATTAGGTTTTGAGAAACGTAGAATCCCATTGGAATAACTGTGTAGGTACTCAAACAAAGATGAATCGAGAATTACATTTTCTTTTCCTTCGTTAATTGATTCACATTTACTGAGGAGTTGCCCAATAATAAAATTCAGATTGCTAGTAATTGACTGAGAGCGAAGTATATTTTTTCTGAATCGTTTCTTCTTTTCCGAAACATAATACTTGACCTCTTCGCCATTAGACAATAGCAAACCCACCGCAATAGATTCATCTATGGTAGAATTAGTACAAATGCTTACTATGGAATAAAATGTATTCATTGGCAAACTCAATTCTCTATTGATTGCTTAAGACTGTTGTTTTTCAATAACTCATTTGGGTCAATCACAGGCAAGATGAAATGTTGTAAACCCGTGCCTTGGAAGCGAGTCATTAAAATCCCTCTTGTAGTAGAATAAGTGATTGAAGCAATTGCATTTCCTAAAGAAGCATTAACTGAAATATTGTTTTCTTCGTCAATCTCCACGAGTTCATCTATATTTTCAATTTGGAAAACAAAGGAAACATGAAAGTAGCCCGAAGCTTTTACTTCGCTTCCAGTAGATACGTTGACAGCAAAATCTGACTTTGCAAGTTTTTCACTTGGATTGAATGTTACATCAAACTTTAAATCGAAGTTATGCCTTTCTACTTTTGAAAGGTCAAAATCATAGGGGCTATCTATGCGCCCTTCTATAATTTTAAAGTCGACAATCTCTATTTTTTCAGGTACAAGCATTTTTTGTTTTCCGTTCTTATGTTAGGCAACTGATGGAATAAGTCTTTCTTCGGCAGGACTGTCAGCTTTGAATGTTTCTGCTTTCTTGAAACCTTCGCCTGTAAAGGACATATTTCTATGAACAGTAAACATCTTATTTTCCCCTCTTTTTCTTGCAGGCTTTTGGTTTCCTAATGGATTAGGCACTTCCAAAATGGTTTCCCCTAATTCCGCTTCTAATTTCGCAATGGAACGCAAAGTGAAATTATGCTCCCCTTTGAGCCATTTATTGATTTCAGAAGGCTTTTTATCCATCTTCTCAGCTAACTCTTTTTGAGTCATTCCTTTCTCTTCTAATAAGCCGTTTACT
>JBLIFI010000072.1:0-13540 GCA_047633715.1 Flammeovirgaceae bacterium | reverse complement strand
TTGGCTCAACCCACTTCTGCCATTGGCTTTCAGTCAATTACGCCAATAGAAGGCACAAACAATGCAGAACTCATCAAGCACACTACGAATGGCTTGGCAATGCGAGGGCTTCAAAATGCGGTTTTGGCGAAGGAAGCCGACTATATTTTTGACACAGACTACTCCAAAGAAAAAAATGAAGTCTTAGCTTATTGGCAACATTTGCCCACACCAAAATGGGGAATGGTAGTTTATGTTCCAATAGAAGAGGTTTATGCAAACCTAGATGAACTGAGAGATCAGTTTTTTCTTTTCGGACTTATCATTTTGGCGGTTTCTGCCTTTGCCTCTTATTTCATTCTTACACTTATTACCAACCCAATTACTATTATTAAAGAGCGATTAAAAATGGTTGCTCAAGGTATTCTTCCAGAAAATGTAATTGGAGATAGCAATGATGAAATTGGGGAAATGGCTTCGGCAGTAAAAGATTTGGTTTCTTCCCTGCAAAGGACCGCTAATTTCTCTAAGCAAATTGGAGATGGGAATTACGATGCTGAGTTCACACCAATGAGCAAGCAAGATACGCTCGGAAATGCGCTTCTTTCTATGCGAGACAGTATTCAGGAGGCGGAAACCAAAGACAAGGCAAGAAACTGGATTGTATCTGGCATAGCGGAAATATCTCAAATACTTCGATTCAGAAACAATTTGGAAGATTTGGGAAGTGATGTGTTGGAATTTGTGATTGAAAAAATTGGGGCAGTTCAAGGTGCATTCTACACTTTAGAAGAAAACGAAGAAGAGAAAATCAGCAAGCTGGTTATGAAATCCAGTTATGCTTATCAGAAGAGAAAATACTTACAAAAGGAATTCAAACTAGCAGAAGGTCTGGTTGGGCAATGCGCCATTGAAAAAGACACGATTCTACGTTTGGAAATTCCAGATAATTACATGACCATTTCTTCGGGTTTGCTTGGAGACAAAAAGCCGAAAGCTTTGTTATTTGTCCCGCTCATTACAAATGATGAGCAGGTTTATGGAGTCTTGGAGTTTGCTGGTTTTGAGCGATTTACAAGCACAGAAATAAAATTTGTAGAGGAAATTAGTATCATCATTGCCCGAACTATTTTCAACATTAAGGTAAATGAGCGAACTGAGCTAATGCTTCAAGACTCGCAACAACTTGGGGAGGAATTACAGTATCAGCAAGAGATTCTTCGTCAGAATGCAGAAGAAATGGAAATGACGCAAGAGCAATTGAAGCGTACGAATCTCCAACTCGAAAGCCAAATTACTGAAGTAAATAACTCGCAAAAAAGATTGCAGTTACTTCTCGAAAATGCCTCGGAAGTAATCACAATCCATGAAAAAGACGGTAAGGTGCGCTATGTAAGTCCATCGGTAGAATCAATTTTAGGCTACTTGCAAGAGGAATTGACAGAATCCGAAGTTAATCATGTACATCCTGACAGCATCTCAACTTATGAAAATATGTTTGAGCGGGTTTTAAAAAATCCCAGTAAAGGAGTAACAACTCAATATGCATATTACAAAAAGAATGGAGAAGCAATTTGGGTAGAATCAAGAGCTACAAACCTGCTTTCCGATCCAGCAATTGGCGGTATTTTGGTAAACACACGAGATATTACCGAACGAAGAAGGGCGGAAACAGAACAACGGATGCGTAGCCAAATGCAAGCACTTTCGGAAAACTCGCCAGATTTGATTATGCGGGTAAACAGAGAGGCAAAATTCTTCTATGTCAATCCAGTAATCAAAGATTGGACGGGTAGAAAGCAGGAATATTTCCTATCCAGAACACTATTTGATGCTAAACTCCACCCAAGTATTACCAAAACATGGACAGAAACTTTTGAGGAAGTTCTGGAAACAAAGTCTAAGATAGATTTGGAAATGGATTTTCCTTCTGTGGTTGGAGACAGAATCATGTTACTCAATGCCATTCCTGAATTCAACGATGACAAAGAGGTGGAATCTGTCCTATTTGTTGTGCATGATATTACTGAAAGCAAGCAGATTGAGAGAGAAATCCGAACTACAAATAGAAAAGTTAGGGAAAGTATTAATTATGCCAACCGAATCCAAAGTGCAATTCTGCCAAGCCATACGCAAATTAAACAGGATTTAAAGGACTCTTTTATATTCTATAGACCAAGAGATGTTGTAAGTGGCGATTTTCCTTGGTACTTCAAAAAAGGAGATGACATTTATATTGCCGCAGTAGATTGTACAGGACACGGGGTTCCTGGAGCACTTATTTCCTTGATTGGCTATTTCTTGCTGAATGATATTTTGAACACGAATCAGACATCAAGCGTAGGGCAAATACTCGATTTATTGCATGAAGGCGTAAAGAGAACATTGCGACAAGGCAATGGAGACAAATCAATCCAAACGAGAGACGGAATGGATATTGCGCTCTGCCACATCAATTTGAAGCGTATGGAGATGGAATATACGGGTGCGCATCGCCCACTGCTCCATTTCTCAAAAGAAAAAGGACTTGCACAAATTAAAGGAAACAAATTCCCTATTGGTGGAGTGGATTACAAAATTCGAACAGACTTTACAACACATTATATCAGCTTGAAAGAAGGAGACCAAGTATTTATTTTCTCAGATGGATTAACTGACCAATTTGGCGGAATCGAAAACAAGAAATATGGAATTCGTAAATTCAGGGAGCTAGTGGAATCTCAAGAGTTTGAGTCTATGGAAGATTTCCACGCCTTAATTAGCGATGTGTTTGGTAGGTGGAAAGGCGAACAGAAGCAAACCGATGATGTCTTACTGATTGGAATTGGCTTTTAACAACAACTCTCAGTCAATGACTTTCGGACACAAAAAAACAACATGATTGATTCATATATTATAATCAAGAAACTTACGTTCTAGTTTTTAGAAGCATAAATTTGAATAAAATTGTTATTCAAATTGCGACTATTTCAAAAATATCATATCTTAACACGAATTTTAAAGTGATTGCCTATTACTTCCGTTTGCAGAGTAACACTAAAGTTGTTTGATTTGCTTAGTAAGTAGTATTTATAGACACAAAATTCGGTCAAGGCCAACAAAGCTAACTACCTATGAAATTTATCTATGACTTGCACAGAACCATGCTCAAAAAGGAGCTGATTTTGATTTACGAAGGGGAATTTACCCAAGACGTAACCAAATCAGTACTAGCTATGGCAGAACGCAACATGGACTCTTACAATGAAGATGGCAAAGTGAAACGGAAAGTTTTCAATGTGATGATGGAATGCCTTCAGAATATTGTGAGACATGCCGATAATTTTGAGCCTGAAAGAAAGGTAAGAAATAATGCGGTGTTCATGATTGGCAAGCACGAAAGAGAATATTACGTAACCTCAGGAAATGCTATTCCTAATGATGATGTCCAAGAAATGGGCAACAAATTGGAGCGTATCAATAGCATGGATACCATTGAATTAAAAGAACTTTATAAAAAGATTATCAAAAATGGGAAGATTGACCCCGTAAAAGGCGGAGCTGGGCTAGGCTTCGTAGATATGGCTCGTAAATCTGGCAGAAAGTTGATTTTCGACTTCGAACCCATAGATGATACTCTTACATTTTTCTCATTTAAAGCCACTATTCCAAGAACTATATAATATACAAGTATGACTGTACTTAACTTAGAATCAACAGAAGACACTCCAAGAGTAGTTTTGGATAAATCAAACGGAACTTTTGAAATCTCAGGCAGGTCTCTTCCTGAGGATGCAGAAGAGTTTTATAGACCAATTTTGGATTGGCTAGAAGGCTACACAAGCGATTTGAACGGTGAAACAGAATTCATGTTCAAATTAGAGTATTTCAATACAGCATCTTCCAAAAAGATTTTAGACGTATTGACAAAGCTAGAAGACATTGATGGAGCCAAAGTAGTTTGGTACTTCCACGAAGACGATGAAGACATGGAAGAAGCAGGTGAAGAATTTGCTGACTTGGTAGAAGAAGTTGAATTTGAATTCAAGACTTACTAATTAGCAGAACCTTGATTTAGGTTACTCCCAACTTTTGCAGAAATGAAATAATAAATGGCTGTACCCAAATCATTACTTTTTGGGTACAACCATTTTTGCGTTTATAAAGAATTTTGTGTGGAGAATAAATCTACTCTCCTATCGTTCAAAGGCTAGATAAAGCATATCGCTTCAATGCCTTTAGAAAATTTAGTAGCTAACTAACCTATGAGTGAAGATATACTAGTAGCCATGACCAAACTGTTTGGAATTATTTCCATGCAGGACGGAGGGGCAACAGACGCTGAACGAAACTTTGTTATCGGATTCTTTAAACAAGAATTAGATAATAAAACAGTTGCCGAATACACAGAACTTTATGATAAGGCTAGTACTCCTAAAAAAAGAAAAAGTGGCTTAGTAAGTATGGTAAGTTCCGTGAAGGTACTTTCCTTATGTAAAAGAATTAATAAAGACCTTAATCAACAACAGAAAGTAATTGTATTGGTTAAGTTGCTGGAGATGTTGGAATCCGACAACTCCTTTACTGAGCAAAGAATGGAGATTCTTGCCACAGTAGCTGATGTTTTCAATATTGGGAAAGAAGAATACCAAAAAATAAGAATATTTGCTGAAGAACCAAGTTCTGCAACGTTAAACCACGAAGACTATTTGGTTTTTGACGAATCTGAACCGCCAGAAGAAAGTCGAACTCAGTTCATCAACTCTGGAGATTTAGATGGTGAAATCATCTTTATAAGAGTCAAAAGTGTAGGTCAGTACTTCTGTAAATACACGGGTGAAGATGAAATATTTCTTAATGGAAGGCAGTTCAAGCGCGGAATGCAACAGTTTGCCCCAGGGAGTGTTATCAAAACCCCAAAAGGCGCGCCACTTTACTACTCCGATTTAGTAAATACTTTCAATAGTGATACACAGGTTAAAAACCTCTCTTTCCTTGCTGAAGATATTGAATTCCGTTTCCCAAATGGGCATGTTGGATTGAGAGAAGTTACCATTTCTGAAGGGCCAGGTAACTTACTTGGAATTATGGGAGCAAGTGGAGCAGGCAAAACTACTTTACTGAATGTATTGGCAGGGTTGGAGACTCCTTATTCGGGAACTGTAAAAATCAATGGCTTTGACATTCACAATGCGAAAGAAAAAGAGGAGATTGAAGGTGTAATCGGTTATGTAGCACAAGATGATTTGCTCATTGAGGAGTTAACTGTTTACCAAAACCTTTATTACAATGCCAAGCTTTGCTTCAAAGATTTAACGAATGAAGAGATTGGTCAAAAAGTCGATTCTGTGTTGGAGAGTTTAGGACTTCTCCATATTAAAGGCTTGGTAGTTGGCAATGTACTCAACAAGAAAATTAGTGGTGGACAAAGAAAACGTCTGAACATTGCGCTTGAACTCATTCGTGAGCCAGCAGTCATGTTTGTAGATGAACCCACGTCTGGACTATCCTCACGAGATTCTGAGAATGTAATTGATCTTTTGAAAGAACTTTCCTTGAAAGGAAAACTCATATTTGTAGTTATTCACCAACCTTCTTCCGACATCTACAAGATGTTTGATAAGATGTTTATGATGGATACGGGCGGTTATCCAATTTTCTACGGAAACCCTGTTGAAGCAGTTATTTATTTCAAAACTGCCGCAAGTCAGGTAGGTAGCGACCAAGGGCAATGTCAAACTTGTGGTAATGTGAACCCAGAACAGGTTTTCAATATCATTGAAGCGAGGGTTGTAAATGAATATGGTGAATTTACGAGCAAACGAAAAGTACAGCCTACGGAATGGCATGGGCTTTATAAGAAAAATATTGAGGTGGAAAGAATTCCTCACGTAAGTGAAGCTCCACCTCAGACCTTGAAAATCCCTACTTGGCTCACTCAAACAAAAATATTTACTATTCGAGATTTTCTTTCCAAGGTGAGTAATAAGCAATATATGCTTATCAACCTTTTGGAAGCTCCATTTTTGGCTTTGTTACTTTCATTAGTAATTCGCTACAAAAGTATAAGCGATGGAGAATATATTTACCGACATAATGAGAATATTCCTGCCTACATACTAATATGTATTGTTGTGGCACTTTTCATGGGCTTGACGGTAAGTGCCGAGGAAATTATTCGAGATAAGAAAATCAAGAAGAGGGAATCGTTCCTGAATCTGAGTAGAAGTGGTTATTTAGTTTCTAAGTTACTGATTCTCTTTAGTTTATCAGCAATCCAAACTATCACTTTGGTTTTGATTGGGAACTTTATTCTTGAAATCAAAGGAGTGAATATGATGTATTGGGGCGTATTATTTACCGTCTCTTGTCATGCCAATGTACTTGGCTTGAATATATCTTCTGCATTCAACTCTGCTGTTACGGTTTACATTATTATCCCGCTATTGTTAATCCCACAAATGATTTTGAGTGGAGCAATCTTTAAGTTTGATAAGTTGAACCAATCTGTAAGTGAGCGTGGAACTGTGCCTTTAATAGCAGATATTATGGCTTCCAGATGGGCTTATGAAGCTTTGACAGTAGAACAATATAAAGGAAATCCATATTATGGGGATATTTTCCCATTTGCCGTGCTAGAAAGTGAGGCGAAATATAAGAACATCTACTGGCGACCTGAACTGGAAAGCATGATTGGAATGTCACAATTGGCATCAGACGACTTGAAGGATTCCAATACAGAAAATGATTCAACTGCTACTTCAAATCTTCAATTGTCCATGACAGTTTTGCAACACTCTTTTGCAACTGATAGATACCTTGCTCCAAAATTTGAAGGAAAATGGGAAGAGTATTTCAATCCAACTACTTTCAACGAAAAGAAGGCTAACGAATTAAGAGTCGCTTTGGCAGAAGTAAAAAAAGCATATACTGCACAGTTAATTGGGGCTTCAGATTCTATGGATTCCATTAGGATGGCAATCCAGAAAGGGCTACCCAAAGATGTAACTTTGTCAGAATATAAAGATCAGTACTTTAGTGAACAATTGAATGATGTCATGCAAAATGAGTCTTCAGTTGACAAATTTGTAATGGATAGAGGGATGTTGATTCAGGTAACAGACCCTGGATTACAAATTCCACTTCCAAAAATGAACCCATTGAATTACCGTGCTCACTTCTATGCACCTAAAAAATTCTTCGGAGGAAGATTTATTGATACATTTTGGTTCAATGTGTTATTGGTTTGGTCAATGACATTGCTCTTATATGTTGCTTTATACTTCGAATGGCTCAAAAACATTATCAAACTCCTAGGCAAACTGGGTGGAGATGAAGACTAAGTGATTTGTTCTGGTTGGGATAAATTCGACCAAAAAAGAGAAAAGAACTCGCCATTTTAATGGCGAGTTCTTTTCTCTTCAATACACTAGAACTAAGGATTATGAATTGTAAACAAAGAATAATGTAACATTCATCTGCATTCCACTCTTTTATAGTCAAACATTTTTCCTTATTTTACGGGTGTCAATTCTATTGGCAATGAAATTATTCATATCTCATTGCCAATATTTTGTTTGAAATTATTATTTTCAACAAAGGAAAATGGCAATAAGAATCGCCAAATTGCAAAAAAAACTCATTATCAATTTCAATTATTTGATAATGAGACTTTTATAAAAATCAAACTAGTACAGAGGTACTCAATTCTTTTTAAATAATTATCATGAGAAAAAGCTATCTAAGCATATTGGCAATTGTATTTGTTTTTATTTTGACGGGTTGCGCTGGAGACGGAGGCAAAGATGTTAAAGGAGATGGCAACGATGGTGGAGGTGAAGAACCTGAAGTGCCAATTGTCATGTCTGATGAAATCATCAATGACATTATTCAGTCAATCCCTTCGCCTTTGGAAATTACTACGCTTATTCAAGAAGGTGGAGCGATTTACAACAGAGACGAGATGAATGATGATGATGCTGTCTCAAAATATACGACAAACTTTAAAAAAGCATTAAACTTAGGGGTTTATGGAACAGACTTGGGGTATGCGAACATTTATGGTAAAAACCAAGATGCTATTAGCTATTTGAATTCTGTACAAACCCTAGCAAAAGGCTTGGCAATAGAGCAGTTTTTTGATTACAAAACACTTAAAAGATTAGCCGAAAGTGCTGATAATTTAGATTCACTCATTCTGACTACTACTCAGAACTTTGAGAAAATCAATTACCACCTACGAGAGCAAAAGAGAGAGAGTTTGAGTATTCTTTTATTGACAGGTGGATGGGTTGAGGCTACTTATTTAACTACTTTGGTTTATAACAAAAAGCCTAATAGTGCGCTAAAAGACAAAATTGGTGAGCAGAAAATTGTTTTAGGTCAGATTTTACTTGTGTTAGACGTTTACAGAAATAAACCTGGCTTCCCAGAATTGATTGATGATTTGCGTGAATTGCAAAAAGTATATGACAATATAGAAATCGAAACCAAATTTGTAGAGCCAGAAATGGTGGAGAAGAATGGGGAATTGATTTTTATAGATAAAAGTATTAGTGAAATCAATATTACGGAAGACCATATCAAACAGATTACTAGTTTGGTAAATTCCATCAGAGATACACTTATAGAGTAGTTTCTGATTTTCAAAAAATAGAAAGGAGGCTCTTGTCTCCTTTTTTACCGTTTAGGTCTTTTGTTGTTATGGAAATTTATTTCTGAAAAACAGATATGAACATAAGTTTCCAATTAAAACTGCGTTAGAATTACGGATGAAAACAAATGATATTTTAACACTGTACCTGTTAAGTTAATGCTACGTTAAAAAACTCCAGTATTGTATAAAATGCACAGTTTTGGAATAACATTGGACAAGTAACTGCGTTAAGAACATTGAAAGAAAATCAGTATTAAACTTTTCGACAAATCACTATGAGAAAGCTATATGTAGGAGTTATTGCCATTTTCACCTTGCTAGGTACAAGTGGCATGGTGTTGGCAAAAGGAGCAAACAAAATCAATCCAGCAGATGCCGATTTAATTGAGCAAATTATCCATTCAATCCCTAGCCCAATTGAGATGACAATGCTCATGAAGGAGTCTGGGGTTACCTATGACAGGGACATGCTCAATGATTATAACAACTCCGATAAATACACTACAAATTACAAGAAAGCCTTGAATTTGGGAATCTACTCTACAAATTTAGGGTTCTCGAATATCTACGGAAAAACACAAGATGCGATTCATTACCTAGATGCAGTACAAGATTTAGCAGAAGGGTTGGCAATTGACCAGTTCTTTGAGTATTCTACTTTGAAAGCATTGGCTGAAAAAGAAAATTTAGGTGAACTAATTCAGTCCACAACTCGTAATTTCGAGAAAATCAATAATCACTTACACGAGCAAAACAGAGATGTAATTAGTGCATTACTTTTAACTGGTGGTTGGATTGAATCTACACATTTGACTACCTTGATTTATAGTAAAAGTGCTGGAAGAGCAGATATTCAGACTGTTTTGAAAGAAAAGATTGCCGAGCAGAAATTTGTTTTAGAAAGGCTGATGTTATTGTTAGATATTTACAGTAGCAAGCCACAAGTTCCTGAATTACTCAACTCCATGGAGAAATTGCAAGATATTTATGACGATGTGGAAATCAGCACAACGGGAGACGTAAAGATGAGAGTGATAAAGCATGATGATGGAACCATAGAGTTTGTCAACGATGAAGTTAGTACAGCAAAAATCTCTTCAGCTCAAATTTCTGAGATTACAACTATCTTGAGTGATATCAGAAAAAGTATTATTCAATAATAATTTATAGCAGAGAATTGTAAAAATAATAGTCTCATTAGGATAATTCCAATGAAAATTATACTTTGCACCTGTGCTTTCCAATAACTTAGATTCCCTTTTTAAAGATAATAGATTACAAAAAAGCTTATGAAAAAATTATTTATTATCGGGTGTTTGATGGCAGCATTCACCCTATTCTCGACTGAAAATGCTACTGCTCAATGTAATGCAGAGCTTTACAATAACAAATGTCTCCAAAAACTGAAAAACGGATATACTTTTGTAAAAAGTTACCGGATTGATGGAAAAAATGGTGCACGAAAGAAAATTGAATATACTTGTGTATTGAGTAAAGACACAAACTATCAATTGCAAGTGCAAAGTAAAGATGGTGGAGCAATAGGTATTATTGGTACTTTGTATGATTCCAAAAGAAATAAAAAAGCAAGTACGTATTATGAAAACAAATTTTACGAAGAAGTAACTTATAAATGTAGAGCAACAGGTATTTACTACCTTACTTTTACTTTCAAAGATTCTAAAAGTTTCTGTGGAGCAGCTGTATTAGGTTTCAGAAGATAACAAAGAACAAGAAAATAGTTTAAAGGGAGCTTCTTGCTCCCTTTTTTTATGCGTAATTCAAGATATAGAACCTTTCTTTCTGAATACTGTTTGAAATTTATATGTTTGCAGTATCACTTTTACTAAAGAAATCTAAGATGAAAAAAATACTATTAGTTGCTTTGTTTTTTACTTTCGGACAACAGCTTTTCGCACAGGAAGGCACAATGATTGGAGTGAGTTTTGGACCAATTTTCAACTCAGCCACACCTGAAGTGAATGGGAGGAAACAGGATGGAGAAAATGGAGTTGGTACTCGAATAGCTATCAATTATAGAAAGGGTTTTAGTGAGAATTATGGAATTCAAACGGGGATTTCTCTCACTACAAAAGCCTATGGCGACAAAGATGGTGTTGGTGGGAAAGCGGTTCTTTCGGCTATTGAAATTCCAATCGGAATTTCTCTGCGAACAAATGAAATTAGCGATGGCTTGTTTATAAGTGGGTTTGTAGGGCCAACCTTAGATGTATATGTTTCTGCTAGAAGGAAAACAGAAAATGACAATGTTGATGCTAAAAAAAGCTTTAATTCGATTGGGAGTACAATCAAATTTGGAACAGCCGTAGAAAAAGAGTTTGACTTTGGTACTGTTTCTCTAGGTCTTTCCTATAATAGGGGGCTTACTGATTTGTCAGATTCTGATTCTAATGATTTGAAAGTACATTACTTTGCTATAGAAGCAGGTTTCTTTTTTTAAAACCTACTTCAAGACATTTATAAACCACGATTCATTCACAATGAGTCGTGGTTTTCTATTTTTACATTATGGAAAATCAATCTTTGGGGAGGTATGTGCTGGCGGAAATCTATGGTTGCTCTGAAAAGTTGCTGAATCAGGTTGCTTTTTTGGAGAAAGTAATGGTAGAATCTGCTCAGAAAGCAAATGCAACCGTTTTAAACTCTACTTTTCATCATTTTGCACCAATTGGAGTTTCAGGTGTGGTGGTTATTCAGGAAAGCCATTTGGCAATTCATACTTGGCCAGAATATGGTTTCGCTTCTGTAGATATTTTCACTTGTGGGGAAACTGTAAACCCTTGGGATGCACTCGAATATTTGAAGACGGCTTTAAAAGCATCTCATATTTCCGCAATTGAGATGAAGCGTGGGCAGACACAAATGTTGGAAGCCAATTCATCAACTAAAATCAACCCAATCCAGCCAACGTATTTTTCTGAATCTGAAACCATAAAAAAGCACAGGCGAAAAATTACCCGAGAGCTTTGGTTTACTGAAAGGGCAGGGGAGATTGCGCTTTCAGTAAAGCATGAAGGAAACCTTTTGTTTGATGGAGAGAGTGAATTCCAAAAAATTCAAGTGCTGGAAACTAAAACATTTGGTAGAATGCTAGTTTTGGATGGCGTGATTGCCGTAACTGATGCGGATGAACATATCCTGCACGAGAACTTGGTTATTCCCGCCTTTGAGCAAAATCTAACCTTTAAAACTGCTTTGGTTATTGGCGGTGGAGATGGTGGAACTGTGAGGGAATTATTGAATTTCAGTTCCGTAGAGAAAATTCTATTAGCTGAAATTGACCCGAAGGTGGTAGAAATCTCCAAGCAGTTTTTTCCCAAGGTTTCGGTTGGATTGAGTGATTCGAAAGTTGATGTGAAGTATGAAAATGGTTACGGATTGCTCAATAATTTGCAATTAGATTCTATCGATTTGATAATTCTGGACTCAATTGACTCCACACAAATTGAAAAAAGCGAAATGACTTGTGCATTGGCAGAATTGATTCAGAAGAAATTAGCTCCAAATGGAATTGCCACCATTCCCCTTGGCTCAGTTTGGATGGAGAAAGATGAAGTGGCAACTCGGAAAGCAATTTTGGAAGAGGTATTTGGAGAATCAAATGTAAAAACTAAGGAAATCCATTTGCCAAGTTTTCCCACAGGTTCTTGGATGTTGGCTTATTGTCAGAAACAATAAAAAAGGTGCAAGCGAAGACGCTTGCACCAGAATTCAAAAACAGCGTTTAATACTATTTTTCTATAAAAACTTATCGACCTTCACTCCACCAATTCCCGCAGATTTCACGGTTTCCATTAAGCTTCCGAGCATGCTTTTCTGCTTGTCGTCTGCTTGGTCGGAGAGTTTCATGAGCAGGTTGGCAACTGTGAGGTTTTTCACGTCCTCGGTAGTTAAGCCGAATTGCTTAATAAAGCCCGCTATTTTCTCAGTTAATGGCTGTGAGCCATCTCCAAGCAAGTTGTCTTTCAAATCTGAAAGCACTGTACTTCCTTTTACATAACCATCTATGGTTTTGCCTTTGGCAACCGCATTCATGATACTTTCAAATATCATTGTTTCGCCACCAATAATATCGATATTAGCTGATTTGAGTGCTTCTGCCAATACTTTTCCTTGTGCTTCTGCCAAATCTTTCTGCACGCTGATCTGAGAAAGTTCAATTTCCTTACGAGCCGATAAGTTTAAGCGGAATCTCTCCATTTCGGTCGTCACATCACTTGCTTCTTTCATTGCCAATGCTTCTGCTCGGATTCTTCCAGCTTCTACCAAAGCTTTTTTCTCCATCACTTTCGCTTCTGCCAAACCGTATTTCTCTTGCGCATCGGCTTGAGCAGTCATTCCAATAGCTTCTGCCAACATCATTCGTTCCTTCACATCAGCTTCTGCCAAACCTTTCTTAATGGTCAAGTCTGCATCTACCAAACCAATTTTCTCGTTGGATTTGGCTTGGGCTTCGCCTCTCATCTCAATTCCTTTGGCTTCGGCTTCGGCTTTCGCTTCAATCACAGTCGCTTCTGCTTCTCCTTTCTTGGCTTCTGCTTCTGCCAATGCTTCCAATACTTGTGCTTCTGCCAAACCTTGTGCGGCAATCTCTGCAGCGTTTGCATCTGCCATTGTTTTCTTGGCAACTCCTAAGCTTTCAGAAGATTTCATTTCCGCTTCTGCACGGATGATTTCTTCCTCTGCCTTGAACTTAGCCGAATCTTTCGCTGCTTCTGCCGCTTTCAATTCTTTTACTAAAGATTCTTCAGCATCTTTCTCTGCCAACTTGATGGCAACTGTTTTCTCTCTTTCTACTGCCGAGAATGCTTTCGTATCTTTTATTTTCTCTTCCTCTTCCACTACAGCACGCTCCACTTCTACTCGCTCACGAATGACATCCTGAATATTTCTGCGTTCTTCCTC
>JBLIFI010000071.1:0-13835 GCA_047633715.1 Flammeovirgaceae bacterium | reverse complement strand
TTTGCAGGCATAGCCATAGCTACGGCTAAGAATTTTAATGAAGTAGAAGGAAACAAGAAACAAAAATAACAATGCAAACTTAGGATTTGATGCACTAGTCTAAATTAGCTGTATGATAACTCTGTCAGGGTTATTATTTAAAATCATACATTTATAGAAACCCTGACAGAGTTTTTTCTTATGTTTAATTCAGTCCAAGCACTTATACACTTTATCACGATCGGTTTGCTATACTCGTTTTTTGGCTCGGCTCGACTCAGAGAGTCAAGATACGAATAAATAATGTAGGGCTAATTTCCTTTCGGGTTCTGGTTGTCTGACAATTTTTGTGATTGATGTGTTCCATGAAATACGAAATAAGGAATAATAATCAATTACAGCCTCCAGATTAGACAACTAATTTGAGCTGTTTTTGACCTCCACAAAATTTGTCAGAGAACCCGGGTTCTCTATTGATTCACTCAATGCGATGAGTTTTTTGTACAAACCCAATCTTGATAATATTTGACAATTACCATTTTTCGTAAGTGATAAGACCAAATTAATTTACATTTACAAATTACATAATTACATGAACATCAGTAATTTATCAATCGCATAGCATCAGCTACCGATTCGCAAATCCAAAATCGTATATCCATTTACTTAACATTGAAAATGTCGGTTCGCATTCAATTTTGGGGAAAGGAAAGCGAAATTGAACCTGGAGTTTTAATAAGGCTGTGTTTGGAAATAAAAAGCGTCCGAATTGGGAAGCCACTCCCCAAAATTGGCGACCTCTCACCCACTGAGTTGACTCTCAGGGTTTACTGACGAGTTCTCGAAAATATTGCTTTCTTCTCATCAACGAAGGAGCTACGAAATCCAACAAAAAAAATACTGCATAATCTGAGTGACAAAGACTTGCTAAGTCTCTCTAGCTAAATATCATAAAAGGTGCGAATTTTCAGAAGCCTAAATTACTCAGACTTAGCAAGTCTCAACCTATCAACAACCAAATAGCACTACTGAAAATTATGGTCTGAGTAAATAGCAATTTCCATCTGTAAAGCGAAAAGCCACATAACAATCACATAAACCACGACAAAACTTAAATTTTGTACTCTCAACACATCGTTTAACTTTGCCTAACCAAAAAGTAGCTTTCATTTATGAAAATGCTTTGTAACCAATATTAAACTACCAACATCACTACGATATGAATTTAGAATTCAATAAAAACGAAGATGAAATGAAGCAACTTTGCTATAAGTTGCGGACTAAGCTGGATAAAGTAAAATTGGGTGGAGGAGAAAAGAAAATAGCTTCTCAGCACAAAAAAGGCAAAATGACCGCTCGTGAGAGAGTCAGTTACCTTATTGATGAGAATTCTGATTTCTTAGAAATTGGTGCATTCGCTGGCGATAAAATGTATGAGGAATATGGCGGTTGCCCATCGGGTGGTGTAGTAGTAGGACTTGGTTATGTGCAGGGCAGACAATGCGTAATTGTAGCAAATGATGCTACTGTGAAAGCTGGAGCATGGTTTCCAATCACAGGCAAGAAAAATTTGAGAGCGCAGGAAATTGCGATGGAGAACAAATTGCCAATTATTTATTTGGTAGATAGCGCAGGGGTTTTCCTTCCCATGCAAGATGAGATCTTTCCAGACAAAGAGCATTTCGGTAGAATTTTCCGAAACAATGCTCAAATGAGCGCAGAAGGAATTGTGCAAATTGCCGCAATCATGGGAAGTTGCGTAGCTGGAGGAGCTTACCTTCCAATTATGTCAGACGAAGCTTTGATTGTAGAGGGAACAGGCTCAGTTTTCTTGGCAGGTTCTTACCTCGTCAAATCTGCTGTTGGCGAAGATGTTGATAATGAAACTTTGGGTGGAGCAACCACACACTCAGAGATTTCTGGAGTAACTGATTATAAATGTAAAGACGATAAAGAATGTCTTGACAAAATCAGAAATATTGTAGATAAAATGGGTGCATCTCCTAAGGCTGGATTTAGCCGTTCCGAGTCAGCAGAGCCAAAGAAAAATAAAGAAGATTTACTAGGTATTTTCCCTGTTAGCAGAAATAAAACCTATAATATTGTTGACGTAATTGAGCATTTAGTAGATGACTCTGAATTTGAGCAATACAAAGAACTTTACGGGCAGTCTATTGTTTGTGGCTATGCAAGGATTGATGGCTGGGCAGTAGGGATTGTTGCCAACCAGCGTAAAATTGTAAAATCCAAAAAAGGGGAAATGCAAATGGGTGGAGTGATTTATTCTGACTCGGCAGACAAATCCGCTCGATTCATTATGAATTGCAATCAGAAAAAAATTCCATTGGTTTTCATGCAAGATGTTTCAGGGTTCATGGTGGGCAGTCGCTCAGAACATGGTGGAATCATTAAAGATGGTGCAAAAATGGTGAGTGCCATGGCAAACTCGGTTGTTCCCAAATTCACAATCCTGCTAGGAAACTCTTACGGAGCAGGCAACTATGCCATGTGCGGAAAAGCCTATGACCCAAGATTGATTTTTGCTTGGCCAACAGCTCAACTCGCAGTAATGAGTGGTGCATCTGCAGCAAAAACATTGCTTCAAATCAAAGTAGCTTCCCTCAAAGCAAAAGGACAGGAGTTAAGCAAGGAAGATGAAGATGCGATGCTCAAGGAAATCACGGACCGATATAATGAACAATTATCTCCTTACTATTCCGCAGCAAGACTTTGGGTAGATAATATTATTCATCCTTTGGAGACTAGAACGGCCATTTCTATGGGAATAGAGGCAGCCAACCATGCGCCAATCACAAAAAGGTACAATGTAGGTGTTGTACAGACTTGATTTACTCTGTGAGCAATTATAGCCGAAAGAATTCTAATTGAAGTCGATTTTGAAAAATAAAAGATTACTTTTGCACGGCTTTTTGATAACGATTAAAAAATACAACAACTCTTTTTATGTTCAGAATATTAATCTACTTAATTCTTGCAACGCTAGTAGGTTGCGTTCCCTATTCAGAATCAGGTATTTTACAGGATACAAAAAATGGGGATTCCTTCAAACTAGAAAGTTTTGAATACCTTCTCAACCAAGGAGATCAACTGCACATAGAAATCAAAACTTTAGATGAAAAGCTAAATTCAATGCTTTCTGGAAGTGGTGGTGGAGGCAATCAGATGATGCAAGGAGGAGGAGGAGCATCTATACTTTCTCCAATATTGTATTTGCAGAGTTACTCTATAGATTCTGACGGCAATGTCAATATTCCTTTTATTGGCTATGTGAAGGTGTCTGAAATGACACTAGAAGGGGCCTCCAAAACCATACAAAAATCGGTAGATGAAAAACTCAACAATACTACCGTAAATGTGAAAATGGTAAGTTATAAGATAGCTGTTCACGGAGAGGTGGGCAAACAAGGAATCGTAACTGTATTTAGTGATAGAGCAAATATTTTTGAGGTTACAGGCTTGGCAGGTGGAATTACCGAGTTTGGAGACAGAAAAAATGTTCAAGTGATTCGTACATCTGAAAGTGGTAATGTAGTATACAAGCTTGACTTAACTAGTAAGTCTGTTTTTAGCTCAAAGGTTTATTATCTTCTTCCCAATGATGTTATTGTTGTTAACCCCTTACCAGCAAAGAACCAAAGGCTTAATTTGCCCTTGTTAAACGTTGTTCTTGGGACATTGAGTACAGTTCTAGGGATTTATCTTATTTCCACAAGATAGCCATAAATTGCAATTATAGAGTTTATAGACTATGGATAACAACAATGGAGATAATCAGTCGTTTTTTGATGATGCCACTAACATAAAATTGTACTTTTTCAAACTAGTAAGGGTTTGGTATTTGTTTGTGATTGCGCTGTTTTTGTCTTTGAGTATTGCTTTTTTCTACCTTCAATACCAAATGCCCGTTTATGGGATAAAAGCTTCTTTATTGGTAAAACAAGAATCTGCTGGTAGCGATATGCTTCCTTTCTCTAACAAAAGAGGTTATTCTGGTTTCAGCCAATTTGGGCAATCAAACCTGTCTGATGAGATAGCAATCCTAAGATCTTCTGGAATAATAGAGGAAACTGTTCAGTTGCTAGATGACAATGTCTCCTACTTTGCTAATGAGGAACTTCTAAACATTTTTCCAGAAAAAAACATCGAACTCTTTAGTGGACATTCCCCTTTCCAAGTAGAGATTGACAAATCCCATCCCCAATTATTAAATGCAGTATTTCGATTGGAAATCAAGTCTGAATCCTCTTATATACTAAGCATGAATGAGGAAACTGTGTTGATAGGAGCTTATTCAGAGCAAAACAATGTAGAAAGAGTAGGTCTGAGCAAGAATATCAGTTTCTCAAAGGAGTATAAGTTTGGAGAGAAAGTAGTTGCCGACAACTTCGAATTTACAGTTGCATTGCGCTCATTACCAACAAATACCAACTACTCCTTTCTGCTAACAGTCCCTACCCAAGTGGCAGAGGCTTATAAAAACAGATTGAGGATTTCACAAGAAAACGGGCAATCAAAGGTGCTTACTTTATCTGTTTCTGGATCTATTCCCCAAAAGGACAGAAATTTTTTAGATAAATTGTCCGAGGTCTATTTGCAGTTCAAATTAGATGAAAAGAAAAAATACTTCAACCAATCAATCGATTTTATAGACATCCAACTGATTCAGCTTACCGACTCCTTGAAGGATGTTGAAGACTCTCTGGAACTTTTCAGGAAGCAGGGGCAGATGATGGATTTAGGCTTTGCTTCTACCAACTTATTGAACGGGCTTTCGGAGTTGGATACTAGGAAAGCTGAAATAGAAATGAAGGAGAAATACTACCTTCAACTAGAAAAGTATATAAAAAATAATTTGGATGAAGATATTCTCGTTCCTTCTCTTATAGGTATAAATGAAGGAAGTCTTGAATCAATGCTAGCCAAATATATGGATTTGACACAGAAGCTGAGAAAACAGAAAATGATATTCAAGGACGGGAAAATCATTGATAACTCCGTATCTGACGAAATTGCTGAGATTAAATTAGCCATCATAGCTTATGTAGACAATCTGAAAAAGTCTAACGATTTATTGAAAAGTGAACTGAATAGGAGAATCAATGAATACAAAAGAGAATTCAGTAAACTACCTGCAAAAGACAGAGAACTACTGAATATAAAAAGAAAGTTTGAACTGAATGATAATATCTATACGCTTTTACTCTCCAAAAGAATAGAGTTAGGTATTACCAAAGCAGGAATAACTTCTGACATTCAATTATTAGAACCTGCAAAATTCACAGGAAAGCTCGGACCTAACACACGGAAAATTTACGCTATCGCACTGATTATTGGGTTAGGTATTCCACTAATATTTATGGTACTAATGGATTTGCTGAACGACAAACTCTCTGGCATAGACGAGTTAAAGCGAATGACAAATATCCCTGTAATAGGCTCTGTATGTCAAAGTAACATGAATACCAGTTTAGTTGTTGCTAATCAACCTAAAAGCCCCGTTTCAGAAATGTTTCGGAGTATTAGGATGAATATGGGCTTTATGCTTCCAAAAAACAAAAAAACGCCTGTCATCGCAATCACTTCCTATATTTCTGGAGAAGGAAAAACATTCGTCTCCATGAATATTTCCTGCACATTTGCATTTACTGGAAAAAAAGTGGTTTTAATAGGAGCAGACTTAAGGAAACCAAAAATTGCTGCTGATTTTAATATTCAAAATGATGTAGGACTTAGTGGGTATTTGTCTGGTAATGTAGAGCTTAACCAAATTATAAAACCTTCTGGTTATGAAAACTTGGATGTAATTCTTTCTGGTATAGAGCCTCCAAACCCAGTAGAACTATTGGAAGACTCCAGAATGGACAAATTGATTGAAGAGTTGTCTGGTATTTATGATTATATCATCATAGACACCGCACCTCTAGGACTTGTTTCCGATTATTATGCAATTATGAATAAGGCTGATATGAGCATATTCGTAGTCAGGGAAGGATATAGTAGAAAGAAGTCTATTGATTTAGTAAATGAAGTATATGAAAAGCATAAGATAGAAAACTTCTCTATTCTCTATAATGGCGTTAAAACGGGAGTTGGCTATGGTTACGGTTATGGCTATGGTAGCTATGGAGGAAATGGCTATGGTTATTTTGAAAAGGAAGTAAAAAAGTAACTAAGGAACAGAAATAAGATACTATATTTTACGCTGTCATTCTGTATAATAATTCAGAAATAATAGGGTGGTTCAAAATATGTTTTTTATCAATAAAAATTCCTTTTTAATATTGTTTTAGATTTAATCTGACTACTACTGTTAGTCCAGTATCGGTAGATGTTTTCTCTATAAGCTCTTTTACAAGTTTATAATCAGAAAATATAGCCCCACTCATTGTCCTCTATGTACATGACAAAATAACTTGTGCCCAATCGGGTTGCATCCGCAGTAGAGCTGTTACAGTAATAAGGTGGATTACCAATAAGTTCTTTTTTCTTATAATCTATACTTAGGAACGGAATTAAATAAAGTGCGCCATTATCGCAGTTTGTTTAATTTCTTTCACTTATCACAGGACTTTCTGGACTCATAGATAAAATCAATTCAGTAATAATTTTGGTCCTTTGACAAATCCCGTGGTTAAGTTTTGGCTTGATGACTTTAAGGCTTCCCAAGCGTGGACGCTTAGGAAGCCACGCTTGAAGTAGTTTCTGAACTTTTTTGCGCTAAAAGCACAAAAAATCTCTGCCTATTTTAGCTTTTTCACTAATCATCACGGGATTTATCAAATAACCAAATTATTTAACCAAAAACTTGCATTTGTAACTTGAATCCAAGTTTCATATTTTGGGCATTTTCTTAGATGGAATGCAGGATTCCCCTCGATCGCAATTTCATTACGCACCGTAACTAGGTTTGCTTCTACCCAAACCACTCCCTCAACTTCCCATAAACCTCCGAATTGCAGAGTAAATCCATGTGATCGCTATTGAAAACGGTGTATTTGTTGGAGTTGGCTAAATGCAATTGCCTTTCTGGTTTTTCATGGTTTCCGAATGCACTATCTAGCGTAACTAAACCATCTCCAATCAGCGAGTCTTGCAAATCGCCTTTTTCGTTTCCTTTGGTGGCGGCAATGGCATAAAACTCTATATTTTCAGAAAGTGGAATGTGCTTCCGCTCATCGGGGCGCATTTCAAATCGGTCGTGCTGATTCCAGTCTTCATCTATCAAATTGCTATAACGCAAATCGGTTACTCCTGCACTTCGGATTTTCCCTAGTTTGGCAAAAGGCTTGGCGTAAGGAGTCGCTTCCAAGAAAATATCTACATAATTTCCCGCTCGCTCTAGCCTTGCCCCGTGGTGTGGCGTGCCAACGAAAAAGACCTTGTGCAATAATGAAATCCACCCCTTATTCTCCAACCCGCCATAATGCAATGCGCTTCTACTTATTAAACCACCCATGCTGTGAGCTACAATCTGAATGCTTTCTATGGGAATCCCCCAATTGGCAACCAATTTTTCTAGGAATTGGCTAAATTCTCTTCCATTTTCGGAAACATGCTTACCCGAGTTGTAATGTAAATAAATAGGCGTGAAACCGAATTCACTCGCCAGTTTCTCTACGTGGTTGTGTTCGTTCTTTGTCCATTGCAAATCGTTCATGCACAAACCATGAATTCCAATCAAGATTTTTCCGTTTCTGTTTGGCAAAGCTTTGGCAATTTCACTAGGTTGGAGTGGAATGTGTTGTCCACCATGTCTGAATTGCATTTTCAGCGCAAGTGGATTGTTGTGCTTTTCCAAATAATCGCCCACAACACCATTCAAAACAGCTAAAATTACTTCTCGCTCTTCAGAGGAAGCTTTTTCTTTCAAAAGTGGAGCAAGTTTTTTCAATCCAATATCCAAACCATTTCCCATAATTTTTGTCGTCCCCCGAATACTCCGATAAACAAAGCGGAAAATATAGGATATGATTCTTTGGATAAATGTATTCGGAAGAAATTTCGGGTTGGTAATTTTTTCTTGCAACTCCTCCGAAATATTGGAAACTCCAACCGTAGCATCTACAATGAGTTTTACTGCTCCTTGTAAATCCTTGGCGTTTATATGCGATTTTTTGGGCATTTTATAATTTGGAAATGCGAAAATGTGTGAATTTGGAAATGAAAAGAGAATATTGAGAATAAATTGGGACACGCATCAATGAATACTCCTTGTTGTGGTGTGTCTTACGCCAACTTTCCAAAAACAAAGAAAACTCCCAATTTGCGTAAGTCCTATTATATGTATTGCTTTTTTAGCATCTACATATTTCCAAATCATTTAACTCCAATCTCGGCTCAAGCTGTCTGCCAGCTTCAGTTTTTCAGGAATTCGGAAATCGCCTTGCATATTTCTGATGAGTCCTGAGGCTTCTTCCAACTCAATTCCTGCTGTTGTAACGAATAATAGCTTTTCACTTTCACCTCTTTTGACTGCTAAAAAGTTTGAATTCAAGGTTTTGAACTTGGCTTTAGCGACTCCAATCACAAGAATTTCCTCTTTCAGCTCTTCAAATAAATATGCTCCCAAGCCTTTCTTTCCATCTCCATCCAGCCAAACATTTCCATCAATAATTACCAAAGAAATTGATTCGGGAACAACTGAAAGAGTGTGGAGTAAACAGGGTAATTCTCTTTTGTAGAATTTGCCAGATTCGTAGTCGACAATATTTTCTAGGCGAATATTCTCTTGCCAAATTAGGTTTTCTTCCTCGAAACCATCAATAACCACAGCGCCAATATTGGCAGTAGTTTCCTGATAACCCACATCTACAATTAGTATCATTTTTGTGGAATTGAGTATAATGTTTTTTGGTTGTCTGACAATTTTTGTGATTGATGTGTTCCATGAAATAAGGAATAATCATCAATTACAGCCTCCAGATTAGACAACTAATCTGAGCTGTTTTTGACCTCCACAAATTTTGTCAGAGAACCTGTTTTTTTAAGTAAAATAGTCTAAATAAATTCCTATTTCAAGTTATTAACTTACTCATTTAAAGTGAGATACAAAAGAGTGCGAATCCCGTGGTTCGGCATCCCGATAATAAATAGCACAACGTGCTTAAATCTTGATTCCGAAAACTAAAATATCATCTCTCTGAGATGTTTCTCCTTGATGCTCTCTCATACACTCTTCTAAAAGCTCTTTTTGGCGTTTCATTAGTAATGGCGCACACTGACCTAGTAGGGAAATGAACTGACGACTTCCTAGTTTCATGCCATTCTGGTTATTTTGGTCTGTGTAACCATCTGAAAAAAGATAAATGCAATCATCTTTGGTAAGATTGAAGGTTTGGCTTTCAAACTCTCTATTTCGTTTTCGTCTTCCTCCAATACTTAGGTTAGTACCTTTTACAAGTTCCACTTCTTGATTGCCTTTTCTGTATATGGCAATAGGCCTTTTGGCTCCACAAAATTTCACCGTGGCATTTTCTTCATCTCTGGAGATTTGGCAAACAGCCACATCCATCCCGTCCAGATTGTTGCCGTCTTTCTGATTTAAGACTTTATAAATCTCCTGATGCAACCTAGTGAGGATTCTATCTGGCGAGAGAATATTTTCCATTTTCACAATCTTATCTAGCAATGTATTGCCTATCAAACTCATGAAAGCTCCAGGAACGCCATGTCCTGTGCAATCTGCCACTACTACAATCTGTTTGTCATCTACATAAGTAGCCCAATAAAAATCTCCACTTACAATATCTCTTGGCTTGAAAAGAATAAAATGCTCGCTGGCAACTTTTTCAAGTTGCTCCAATTTTGGCAATATCGCATTCTGAATAGTAGATGCGTAATTGATACTTGCCGTGATGTCTTTTGTTTTTTCTTCTAGCTTTTTGTGTGCCTCTTCAATGGCAATTGTTTGCTTTTTAATCTGCTTGTAAGAGCGTGAAAGCTCTAAGGCAGAATTGATTCTTGCCAGTAATTCTACTTGGTCAACTGGCTTACGAATGTAATCTACCGCACCTGCAATCAATGCAATTTTCAAACTTTGGGAAGAGGTATTCCCAGAAGCCATAATGATGGGAATGTCTTTAGTAGCTTCGTCCATTTTCAAAGCTTGGATTGTATCAATCCCACTCATTACGGGCATTTCCCAATCGGTAATAATTAAATCTGGGTGCTTTACTTTGGCAATATCTATAGTAATCTTACCGTTTGGCGCACTCAATATATCATAGGATGAGTCGGCTACTTTCAAGTAACCTGTCAACAGTTTTATGGCTATTGGGTCATCATCGGCAATGAGAATGGTCAGTTGCTCAGGTTCTTTCTGTTGTTCTTCTATCAAGGTAAATTGTTTATTTAGTTGTTGGTCGCTCAATAAAAATGATATAATTTACAATGAAAGGGTTATTGGTGGTATTTTTTTATAATTAGTTGTTCTTAATTATCATGCTTCTTTAACTTACTTAAAGCTGCTTTGGCTTTGGAGTCAATCCCTGATTTATATTCATGGTTATCGTAAGTCAAAGCTTCTTTAAAATAATATTCGGCACTTGCATTGTCTTTGTAAATATCCCGCTTGATAACTCCAAGTTGAAGGCAGGTGTTTGCACCAAAATAAAACTTTGATTCCTTGCCTGTGAGTGCCAATGTTTGCTTGTATTGTACAATTGCTTCCTTGTATTTATGCTGACCATGGAAAATTCTTGCCTTTCGGTAATAAAACTCCAACTTATCTCTCTCATTTGCAAGCTTTTCTACGTTCAACTTGCTTAATAATCCCAAAGCTTTTTCTAATTCACCACCATCGGAATAAAATCTTGCTCGTGTTATTGTTTTGTTTGGGAGTTTTTGTTCTAAGAATTTTTGGGCGTATTGGTCAGGGACAACCAAAGTTTTTCCTTCAGATTTTGCTTTCTCAAAGTAATCCCATGCACGGCTGTCTTCCAAAAACCAATAACAGAGAAATATTCTGAAATAGGTAGATTTTACATAATTCTTGCCTGTGTAGTTCGTAATAAATTCTTTTCCGTGGGAGATAGAAGAATAATATTCCCCCATTTGCATTGCCAGTTCAGAACTGATGTAGTCAGCGAAATGGAAACTATAATATTCATTTCCCTTTGGTGCTTTCTGTAGAATTTGGTAAGCTTCTTTTGCCTTGCCCGCATGTCTGCCAATAATTGCACCTGAAACAAAGACCAATAAATTGTCTGGATTTTTCTTGATAGTGCTTTTCATGGCTAAAAATGCTTTATCGGATTCGCCCAAAACATAAGATTGTAGCCAAGCCTTCGTCATTTCCGCCTCGAAAGCGAACGGAGAATCACTATCAATGACAGATTGCACATCGGCAAAACCTTGCTCCAAATCACCTTTTAAACCAATAATGCTGATAAATGATTTTAACTTCGGAGGAAGTGCCGACAGCAAAACCTTTGCAGCTCCGAGGGTTTTTCGGTGGGGCAGAAAATCGGGAAATTTCTTCTCATTCTTTTTCAGAAGGTTGTAAGCTGCAATTCCATTGAAAGCAGCCGCTTCTTGCTTTCCAAACTTCAATTTGACTACTGCCCATTGCATTTTAATTTCTGCCTTAATGAAGTTGTAATAAGCCGACTCCTTATCAAATTCATCCAATCGGTCGAGTCTATTATCTTCATTATCAATCAGCTCTTCAAAAAGGTTATCATCTTCCGAAATAATCAGCCTGATAATGTCGTGGCAGTTTTCAACGTATAAATCCAGCCCATTTTTTGAATTGACAGTTTTGGATTGCTCTAAAAGTTGCTTGCCAGACTCCATCCGCAAACTCATGATTTCCTGATAGGCTTTTAGGTTCAGCGAGTTGAATTCGTATTGCGCAATGGCAAAAGAAGAAGAAAAAGTGGCGATAAGTATAAAAAAAAACGTTTTCAAGTAGCTCAATATTAAAATGAAAAAGCAACTAAGCTTTTCTGAATGCAAGTTTATAAAGACAAGAACTGCGCAAATTTAACTCATTGAGGATGAAAAGCATAAAAGGCTTTGTTAATGATGTGTTGTAAAAAAAGCTAATAGTCAATAATAGTCCTGAGAGGCTTATTGACTATTAGCTTTGTTCATACACTTAATTACTAATGTTACGCACTTTGTGTATTTCTGCTCAAAAATGAGAAATTAGTTAAAGGATTTTCTTATAAAAATTTACTTAGTACGTGACATTTTTTACTTTCAGGCTTTTTTGTACAATCGTTCAACCCCTCGTAGAGTCCTTTGGACTACTCCGAGGGATTTCACTTGTTTTTTGTCATGTACTAAGAAAAATTTAAAATCGTGGTTTCAGCAATTTTGACGATGGTGCGTGAGACACGCACCAAAGAAAAACATCTCTTTTTTGCGTGTCTCACGCAAAATTCTTTTTTTATAAGAAAGCCCTAAAATTAGTTATGAGATTTGATAACTACCTAACTCTGACCACTATCTGAAGCTAGTGGCAATTGAATTTGTTTGTTAACAACAACCTCCACCATCGTAATGGAAAGTAGATTCGCTAATAAATATATCGTCTCTTTTGAGTGAAGCAAGTGCATTGGCTGTTTTATCGCAAATAGACAATGGTTGGTTCGGGAGGAGAACATGCCCTTTGTGGTCGTCAAAATATTCTTGGTCTCCATAATAGATTGCCGCTTTTCCTGTGAAAATACAAGGCCCATCTTCTGGCATTGGGTCTTTAATTGCCGCCACTTCTACAGACTCAATGTAAATCAATTCTTCAGTTGGGTAGTTTTTGGAATCGAGAATTCTGTAAGGTTTCCTGGCTCTTACCTCAATTGTTCCAAATCCAACATCTGTCAACGCTTTGATATATTCTGCCAAAGGCAAACTCCCGCTCAAACATAAAGCTCTGAGTCTATCATCATTCCTGAGAGTTTCATTCATAGGTTGCTCACAAGTTGGGTCGCTCATTACCAATCTTCCGTGAGGCTTCAACACTCGGTACATTTCCTCAACAGCTTTCTTCAAGTCTTCTTCTTTGAAGATATTGAATAGGCAATTCTGCGCAGCTACATCAATCGAGTTACTTTCCACAGGTAAATCAAGCGCATTTCCTTTTACCAACTCTACAAAGTCACTTTTGAACCACGGGTTCATCTCTTCCGCTTCCACAAAGTTTCTCTTAGAAGCATCCAACATTTCATCAACCATATCCACTCCAACCACACCTGCTTTTTGCCTGCTGAAATAAGCGAATTGCAATAACTCCATTCCACCACCTGCTCCTACATACAAAATTCGTGGATTGTCAGAAAGATCTCTCGGATGAACCGTGCTTCCGCAACCGTAATTCATCTCTTTCATGATGTTTGGAATTTTCAGACCTGGCAATTCCCAAACAGGATTGGTTGTGCAACAAAGCCCTACATCTGGTGTAATAGCGGCTTCTTTATAAACATCGTAAGTTTTGTTTAAATAACTCATAAGTATAAGTGCAAAATGGAAAGATAGTAGAATAGTAAAGTAAAAATCAGAATATTATAATATAATAGGTATATTGGCTTAGAGCGCACAGCACTTTTTGAAGCGGACGCTTCCTCGAAATCACAAGTCCGAGCGGACGCTCGAACTATTTAGGCGACTTATACCGATATATCTATAATATAAAATGTAAACATGAATTTATTTGGATTGAATATTTTTCGTTGTTGTTTGAGATAATTGTAGTTAACATCGCAACTAGCCGTTCGCATTCAATTTTGGGGAAAGGAAACCAAAATTAAGCTTCGGGTTTGATAAGATTGAATTTGGAGTGAAAAGCACTCAAATAGACAAGCCACTCCCCAAAATTGGCGATACCTGACCAGCTT
>JBLIFI010000070.1:0-13905 GCA_047633715.1 Flammeovirgaceae bacterium | reverse complement strand
CCGCTTGAACCAGTTTTATTGCTTGTTTTTCGAGTTTTAACAAACTCGAAAAACAAGCAATTTCTTCAAATCTTAGTTTTGTTATACCTTTTAACCAAATTCACGATAGAGCCAGTTTTTTTAACGAAGAATAGACCAAAAAGAAAGAAATATAATGGAGTAAGTTATTTAATTCCTTTCACTTAGATTTTATAACTGATGTTTCTAAATCTTTTAATCGAGAAATCAATGGGCTTTCATCAGTACTGGCCTGATTTTATCACAGTAAAATGTGCGAATTATGAAATTGAAAATGGGCGCATAATTTGCGCTATTTGATTGGTTGGCAGGATATTCCCAGTCTTAGCAATTGATAAAAATCCTATTTAAAATAAAATATTTCAAAGAGGATTTTTACCTTGGCCTCTTCTTTTTAGGATAAAACCTATGGTTCGTTGACAAACCCCGTGACGTTTAGTCTATATGCTAAAATAGGCAGAGGCTTTTTTGCGCTTTTAGCGCAAAAAAGCTCGGAAACTACTTCAAGCGAAGCTTCCCAAGCGCCCACACTTGAAGCTTTAAAATCATCAATCTAAATTCAACCACGGGATTTGTCAAAAAAGAAACCTATTTTTTCTTTGCAGCAGGTTTCTTTTTTGCTGGAGCTTTCTTAGCGGGTGCTTTTTTCGCTGTTGTTTTCTTGGTTGCAGTAGTTTTCTTAGCCGTAGTTGCTTTTTTTGCTGGAGCTTTCTTTCCTCTGCCTTTTGCAATTGGGTTTTCAATTAAATCAATACACTCTGCCAAGGTCAACCCTTCTGCCTCCTTATCTTTTGGAATTTTGAAGTTTTTCTTTTGGAAGGAGATGTAAGGTCCCCAACGTCCGTTCAGAACTCGTATTTCTTCATAATCATCAGTTTTCTCAAAAATTTGAATAATTTTCTTCGCATCAGCTTCTCGCTTATCCAGAATCAGCTGAATAGCCGTTTCCAAATCAACTTCTAATGGGTCATATTCTTTCGGAAGCGAAGTAAATTTGCTGTCGTGGCGCAAATAAGGACCGAATCTACCGATGGCTGCCGTTACCACTTTCTCCTCAAATTCTCCAATTTGCCTTGGGAGTTTGAAAAGCTCAATAGCTTCTTCCATGGTAATATTCTCCAACAACTGCCCCTTTCTCAAAGAAGCATAAGTTGGTTTCTCCTCATCTTCTTGCGTTCCAATTTGTGCGTAAGGGCCATATTTGCCCAACTTCACACTCAAGGGCTTACCCGATTTTGGGTCAGTTCCTAAAACTCTGACTGAACCTGCTTCTGCACGGTCAATGCTCTCGGCAGCTTCTACTGTTTCATGAAATCCACCGTAGAAATTTTTGAGCATTTTTGGCCAAGAGAGTTTTCCTTTGGCAATGATGTCAAATTCCTCTTCCACTTTTGCTGTGAAAGAAAAATCTACAATATTCGGGAAGTGTTTCACTAAGAAATCATTCACGACCATTCCCGTGTTGGTTGGGAAAAGCTTGTTATTTTCCGCTCCCGTAATTTCGACTCTATCGTGCTTGTCAATTTGGTTATTCTCCAAAATCAACTCCACATATTCCCTCTCTCTTCCCTCTCTCGACTCCTTAATTACATATTGTCTTTTTTGGATTGTGGAAACCGTTGGCGCATAGGTGGAAGGTCGTCCAATTCCCATTTCCTCTAGTTTCTTTACCAAACTCGCTTCTGTATATCTTGGTGAAGACCTTGTGAATCGCTCTGTGGCGTTCATTCTAGATAAATCCAAATCCTGCCCAACTGTCAATGGAGGCAACATTCCTTTTTGGTCTTCGTCATCATCTTCCTCATCGCTCGACTCCAAATACACTTTTAGGAAACCCTCGAACATGATCATCTCGCCTTTCGCCACCAATAAATCTTGCAGGGTGGAGATTGATATTTTCGCAGTCGTTTTCTCCAATTTGGCATCTGCCATTTGAGAAGCAATCGCTCGTTTCCAAATCAAATCATACAATTTGCGCTGATTGTCTGGAATGCCAGGAATATTGCTTGCTTCAAAGTTGGTTGGTCTGATTGCTTCGTGAGCTTCTTGGGCTATGTTCGATTTTGTTTTGAATTTTCTTTCAAAGGCATATTCTGCCCCGAATTCTTTGGTAATTGCATCTTTCGCCATTCCCAAAGCCAATTCAGAAAGGTTCACAGAATCGGTTCTCATATAAGTAATATGACCGCCTTCGTAGAGTTTCTGCGCCACAGACATGGTTAATCCCACAGGATAACTCAATTTCCTACTTGCTTCTTGTTGCAAAGTGGAAGTGGTAAATGGTGCGGCTGGAGATTTTTTGGCAGGCTTGGTTTGCAAATCGGAAATTTTGAAATCTGCGCCATTACAATCTATCAAAAACTGTTTGGCTTCTGCTTCGGTTTCAAACTTCTTGGGCAATTCTGCTTTGAGTGATTTTCCACCGTCCAACTCGAAAATGGCTACGACTTTGAAACTCCCAACGGCATCAAATACGCCAATCTCTCGCTCTCTTTCCACCACAATCCGAACTGCTACGGATTGAACTCGCCCTGCTGAAAGTCCGCCTTTTATTTTTTTCCACAAAACTGGCGAGAGTTCAAACCCTACCAACCTGTCTAATATTCTTCTTGCTTGCTGTGCATTTACCAAGTCATTGTCAATCGTTCTTGGCGATTGAATGGCACTTGTTACTGCTGTTTTGGTAATTTCCCGAAACACAATCCGCTTAATTTTCGAATCGTTTAGCTCCAAAGCCTCTTTCAAGTGCCAAGAAATAGCCTCTCCTTCACGGTCATCATCCGTTGCTAACCAAATTACTTCGGCTGCTTTTGCTAATTTCTTCAGTTCAGCAACTACCTGCTTTTTATCATCTGATACAATATAAGTAGGAGTGAAGTCATTTTCCACATCTATGGCATTATTGCCCTTCTGCAAATCCCGAACATGTCCGTAACTTGACATTACCAAAAAATCACTTCCTAGATATCCCTCAATGGTCTTCGCTTTGGCAGGAGACTCGACTATGACTAAATTCTTTGGCATATATATGTATTTTAAAATTCGTAGTTGTTGTTCAGCGTTTGGAGTGCAAGTTGACCTGCGAATTGCGCAATATTAGCAATTATTATAATAAGATGTGAAATATAAGATTTTAGATAGTAGAAAAAGGATGGTCATCCTTCTGGTTTTTTCGGCTACTTACCGTGTTGTTCTTATATGTGAGATAGGTTTTTATCTCAAAGTGAGCGACTACCTCTTTTACTTCTAAGGCTTGTTGGTCTCACAACTTATGGAAAGTTGAAATTCTGTAAGTTTTCATTAAACAGATTCAGAACTTATGTGCTGTTTGTTACAAATGCTAAGCCAACAAAAGCAAAACTGGCAGGTGCAAGAATTGTCTTTCTAATCTTCGTTTCTAACATCTCTTGTCTACAATCTTATGTCTTATATTTTATTGTTACAATCCACTCCAAATATCGGATAAGTATAAATAAAACAGAGGCGATTCCCAATTTCAATGCCATTTTACGCCAATTTCTCTCTTTTTTCTCTTGGAATGTGATAATTCGGAAGGTTTTAATGAGCTTCTTCCGCTTCCGCCATAACAATCCAACCAAAATAGTTTGATAGAGAATAGCCGTTTTTAATGCGTCCAAACACTTAGAGGTTTGGTGCTTCAGTCAGAGACAAGGTTCAGAGAGCCTGCGCCAGCGTGAACTATCTAAACAAAAAAGTCTCGCTAGATAATTATCCAACGAGACTTTTTAAGAATTATTTATTCTACCAATTCTTGATTTCAAATTGATCATCGGCAGGAGTTGTTGTATATCTTCCTTCTACTTGATCCCAAACATAACTATCTCCCATCATGCTTCTGATTCGGGAAGTAGAGGTTGAAGCGGAAGCCGCAACGTTTCCAGTTGCCTTTCTTCTTTTCCACCAGTTTAGTTTCACTTCTTTTGGTGCAGAGAAACTATAACTCCAAAAGTAATTGTGTCTTACATAATTGTGTTTATCGGCAATTTGAAATGCATTCAAATACCAAAATCTCTGGCTTTGCAAAGCTACAATGTCTTTCAATGCATCATTATTGTCACCAATTCCCAAGTTCAAAATGGCAGTAGATTTGTACCAAGTGATTGCCAAGTTGTTTTCATTCTTCATTTCTCTAGCATAGTTTCTCACTCGTTCTCCTGTCCAATCTCCATTTAAGAAAGACTTGTCGCCTTTACTCCAAAATGGGTCAAGTAATTCCAATCTGTTTGGCATCAATCTGCTTGCTAATTGTCCGTTCTGTACGGCATCGCTAATTTTTTTGGAAACAACTGTCGCCAATTGATTTCCCAAAGAATGACCAACTATACGAATGTTTCCGCTTGTGTTGTTTCCAGCGACTGCTTTAAACTGTCTGAAAGCTAACTCACCTAATGAAGTGCTTGGTGATTTTGAAGTCGAATAGCTTCCATCGCTCAATCTATATCTCATTCCTCTGTTTCCGCTTGTACTCCAGATTTTTGCTTCTGCATCTTTCAACTCACTCTCATCTGCAAACTGGTTCCAATAGAAAATGGCTACGTTCCAACCATCTTGTTTCCACTTGGCAACCGTGTTGACAGTTGAACCGTTTTGTGGGTCGTTCATGAAAAAGTTTTCTCTTTTATATCCTTTCTGAGAGCTTCCGTTTTGCCAACCGTGGAAATAAATAACAGTAGGTTTGGATGGATTATAGTAGGAAGATGAAACTGAAATTGCGCTACTTGTATTCTCGTTGTAAGCTTTTGTAGAAGAACCATTTGAAGCGAACCAATGTATGCCATAGTCCAAAAAGTCAGTAGTTCTTTGACCAGAAGTGTTTTCTGATTTTCCTTCGTTTTCTACCAAAGCATCCAATTCTTCATCTACTGGCGTAGAACAGCTAGAAATAAAGAACATAGCAAATGCTATGAAAGAGGTCAATTTTAGTAAGCTTTTCTTCATATTAGTAAGTTTTCATGTTTAATAGAAGTGCGAATTTAGTACAATTCTTTAAAAAAGAAAACTTAATATTGAAAAAATGCAAAATAGTTATGCGTGCATACTAAATAAGAATGCTCAATTATGGAAAGGTTTTTTGGATCAAAAGAGTGCTCCTTGTTAGTGTCTCTCACACCAGTTTATGCAGAAGAGCGAGAAATTGCCAGTCTGCATAAGCCTTAGGAACGGGGAATAAATAAATGCGTGTTTTGTCGCAGTTTATTTTTGAGGCTAGTTTAGGCAAAAAAGTTTGGTATAGCACCGCTATGGCACACTTTTTTAACGAAGAATAGCCAAAAAATAAACAAGAGAAAGCAGCGTTTTATTTAATTTCCGTTCCTTAGATAAGTAAAGATTGATTGTTATTTTTTGAAATTACTGACTACATTTCCCCTTGGAAAATGAGAATCTGACGTGTTCGGATAATTGAGGAATGTAAAAAAGACTATTTCTCAGCTAAATCCAACCCAAGCTGAAAATGAAAAAAACTGAAATTGCTGATACATCCAACGTTCCTTTTTTATGGGAAAGTGCCAACTTCTACTTCCTGCTTACTGACCGTTTCTATAATGGTAATAAGAAGAAGAAAGTGAAGCTTGTTAGCCATGAGCGAATTGGTAAACTCCGTGGCTTTATGGGAGGGGATATTGCAGGAGTTACCCAAAAATTGAATGAAGGTTACTTTACCGATTTGGGTGTAAATGTACTTTGGCTCACTCCAATTTTTAAGCAAACTGAGGGCGGAACAGATGAGGGAATGGGGAGAACCTATGCTTTTCATGGGTATTGGCCAAGAGATTTTACTGCAATTGACCCACATTTTGGCACAATGGAAGAGCTGAAAGAGTTAGTAGAAACGGCTCACTCCAAACACATACGAATTGTGATGGATGTGATTATAAACCATATTGGGCCAGTAACTGAAAAAGACCCTGTTTGGGAAAAAGAATGGGTAAGAACTGGGCCTATTTGTACGTATGACAATTATGAATCAACTGTTTCCTGTACTTTGGTAGAAAACCTGCCAGATATTAGAACAGAGTCTGATGAGGCAGTAGAATTACCAAGCCAGCTAGTTGAAAAGTGGAAAGAAGAAGGAAGATATGAACAGGAAGTAGCAGAATTAGATGCTTTTTTCGAACGAACTAGCTTACCCCGCTCCCCAAAAAACCATATTATAAAGTGGATTACAGATTATGTGCGAGAATTGGGAATTGATGGGTTTCGATTCGACACCGTGAAGCATGTGGAAGAAGCTGTTTTCAACGATGTAAAACAGGAAGGCTTACTCGCTTTGAAAGAATGGAAAGAGAAAAATCCAAGCAAAAAAATGGATAATTCTGAGTTTTTTATGGCAGGAGAGGTTTATGGTTATGGAGCTTCGAGCAAGAATTACTATGATTTTGGAGACAAAAAAGTCGATTACTTCAAAAATGGATTTGACGGATTGATTAACTTCCAGTTTTTGCATGATGCCCAAGAAAAGGGCTATGAAGAACTTTTTAGCTTCTACAACATACTTTTGGCGACTCCTGAAATGAAAGGGAATCATATTTTGAACTATCTCAGCTCTCACGATGATGAAAAGCCATTTGACCCAACTCGACTAAAACCGATTGAATCTGCCAATAAATTATTGCTCTCCCCAGGTGCTTCGCAAATTTATTATGGGGATGAAATTGCCCGCTCACTCAAAATTGAAGGTACAGAAGGAGACGCCACTTTGCGTTCCTTTATGAACTGGGAAGATTTGGAAAGCAATGAAGAAGTAAACGGATTCAAAACAAAAGATATTTTAACTCATTGGCAAAAGATAGGTAAATTCCGAGCTTCTCATCCGGCCGTTGGCGCAGGAAAACATACGCTAATTTCCAAATCTCCCTACATTTTCAGTCGCTCTTTTCAGCGGGGAGATTTCAAAGAAAATGTGGTGGTTGGATTGGAATTGCCCACAGGTAAAAAGGTAGTCGAAGTGAAAGGTAATTTTGCCGATGGCTCAACAGTTCTCGATAAGTATTCGGGCAAAACTGCCGAAGTGAAAGATGGGAAAGTGATAATTGACTCGCTCTTTGAATATATTTTGTTGGAGAGTTTGCCTGGTAATGTTTTATAATTCTAAAACTTCTTATCCACTAGCTGAAACTAGTGGCAACTGAATTAGGATTTTGAACAGTCATAAAAAAAACACCATTCGATTGCATCCATATCCAAATGGATGCTTTTTATAAGAACCCAAAAACCTCAAACCGTAGTGTTTTCCAATCCAGTAAACTCGGACTGTAAAAACAGCACTTCATACTGCCCAAATTTGATTCCCAAATATATGATCAAAACACTTTTTTTTATTACTATATTTATAATCATATTACTATAAAAATAATTATACTTGCAGCATGAAAGAATTGACAAAAGCCGAAGAGCAGATTATGCAATATGTATGGAAACTGAAAAAAGCCTTCCTAAAAGATATTGTGGAGGAGTTTCCAGAACCAAAACCTGCTTACACTACAATCTCAACAGTAATTCGGGTGTTAGTGAAAAAGCAGTTTTTAAGTTACAACACGTATGGGAAAACGCACGAATATTTCACACTAGTAGAGAAAGAAGTCTATTTCAAGCAACACATGAAGAAAGTAGTCAATAATTTCTTTAGCGGTTCGGCAAATAGTTTTGCTTCATTCTTTACCGAAAGCCAAGAAATGAACTTGACCGAATTGGAGGAAATGAAACAAATGATTGAAGGGAAAATCCAAAACCTGAAAGCAGGTCCCACTAAAAAATAAAAATGAATAGTTTTCTTGTTTATATCGCTCAAGTAAGTATTTGCCTATCGGTGTTTTACCTGATTTATTGGCTGGCTTTCAGGAAGCTTTCTTTCCATAAATTCAATCGAGGTTTTTTGATTTTGGTTTTGCTAAGTTCCTTCATCATTCCCCAGTTGGAGGTGAACTTCAACAATGAAATTCAAAAAGAATTTGTTTTTTCCCAGTTCGAGGATTTGCCATTCTCCGAACCTGTGTTCTCAGGGAATGTAATCCAACCAACTGATTCTGTTTCAGCCATTTCTTTCTCAGATTTACTTCTTTTGGTTTACGCAATTGGGGCAAGGAAGGTTGCTGGCAAGACGCATGGCAACATTCTGTGGCAGAAAACAAGGAGTTGGAACATGCTTGGGTTTCTTACAATATTGGAAAGAAAAATTACATCAAATTTACTTTAGACAGACTCATTGGAAGCATTTTTTGTCTGTAGTTGCATACTTCAAAAATATGCTTCCTTTTTTATTAAAACCTCATCTTAAATATTACCGAACCATTGATTATAACAACTCTAGTAATATAAATCATTAAAGAAGCCCTTGGGAACTCAATCCCAAAGGCTTCTTTAATAAAAAAAGGTCAGATAGTTAAATAACTTTACTGTACTATCAATCGGCTAGTTTTCATTCCGATTACTGAACTAACCTGTACAATATAAACACCTTTAGGCAAATCGGATAATGATATACCTTGCTCATAAAGTCCTTTGTTTTTATAGTCTGAGTAAATTGTTCTTACAATTTTTCCACTATTATCAATTACATTAAATGTAACTGCTGAAGCCTGAGGCAAGAAGTATTTCAAGGTTGTTTTGATACTTGCAGGGTTCGGATAAACCTCAAGACCAACACGATTAGCTTTGATATCATCTTCAATACCTGTTGGAATCTCAGAAAGCTCAATCGTTTTTTCTTCAGATTTATACTGAGTTCCATCAAAGTAAGATATGGCTTGAATTTTATAAGTCCCAGCATCATAGTCTGATAATCTGATTTCTACGCTTCCTGTTTCAGTCGTAGATTGAACTACATCTCCATCAACTAATAATTGAGTCGAATCATATGCGCTCTGAATATTAATTATACTCACGATTTCATTAGACTCATTAGCGGTTACCAATAATGTAGGATTTTCAGTAGGAGGGGTTTTAATCAGCTCATCTGTTTGTATTAATAAGTTGTCAATTACCCATCCCCAAGCATTTGACCCATTATCTGCAAATAATCTGAAACGGAAGTAAACTATATCTCCAGATTTTAATGGCGATACAGAATTGATCAAATCAATTTTTCTCGTTTTGTATAAAGACTCTGTTCCGATGGCATCTGAATTATATGCAGCTAGCCATTCTGAATGATCAGAGGCATCATAACCATTGGAAACAGGAAACCATGTGTCTTTATCGTAACTCGTTTCTACAATCACATAATCAAAGAAGTCAGGAGTTCCAAAGCTACTTCCAGGATCGCCTGTTTCAACAATAGCAATTTCTTTGAACTCAATAAATGCCTCTTCGCTTGTTGCTGCTATCTCAATTGCTTTATCAAGAACAATAGTATTATTTGTATTATTTGCATAATTATGTGCTGAGTGTATTGCTTTCCCTGAAAAACCACTTTGAGACTTAATAGTTAAACTATTGGTTATAAAATCAGATGTGACTCCTTCAAAATCATTTGAATAAGATGATAGAATATCTGAAGAGGCAACTAGCGTTACTGTTTTTTCCAAAGACCCATATTGTATGCCATTAAAATAGGAAATTGCCTGAATCGTATAGACGCCAGATTCATAACCTGTCAGAGTTATTTCCACATTTCCAGTTTCGGTAGTGACACTTGCAATTTCAGTATTTACTAATAATTGTGTTGAATCAAATGCAGGTGATATTTCAACCACACTTACTATCTCTTGTGAAGAGTTAATGCTTACTGATAATACAGGGTTTCCTGTAGGGAGGTTACTAAAGGTTGAAGACCAAATGCCCCTGCCATGTGTTCCGATAACTATTTGATTATCTACCAGTTTCATGTCATAAACCGCTACGGCAGGTAAATCACTCTCTAGCATATGCCAAGAAACTCCATTGTCATTAGATTCAAAAACTCCAATTTCAGTACCCGCCCAAATTGTGTTTGTCTCAAAAGGGAGGACTACTAGATCGAACACCGCAACATCAGGAAAACCATTTGAACTTGGAGAACCAGAGTCAAAACCTGAAATATCTTCCCAAGTTTGCCCAAGATCAGTTGTTCGAACAATTTTAGCATTTCCTGCAAAAGAGAATAAAGCATAAGCAGTATTTGCTTCTGTAGGGTGAACTGCAAAGCCAGAGATTGCTCCCATGTTCGCAAAATTATTTGTTGGAGTAAAAGATTGACCAGCATCAGTGGAAACGTGCATATTGATAGTACTTAACATTGCATTTCCTGCCCAAACAATTTTGTTATTTGCATCTGAGACTTTAATTTGAGGAATCCCTCCAATACCTCCCCAAGAGCCACTTGTTATTGGAGTTTCGTTCCATGATGCACCAAAATCTTCTGAATACCATACACCGCTGCTTCCAACTGTAAATATTAAATCAGGATTGGTTTGAGAGCTAGCCAATGGAGAAAAAAACGAGCCTTGTCCCTGTCCAGTTGCATCTAAGCCATTTGTAGCATTAACCCAGGTTTGTCCCGCATTTGTTGTTCTGAAGAAATTGTTGAATTGAGAGCTAGCAATTATTTTATTAGGATCGTCTTTGTGCCAAATACAATCAAAGCCATCTCCTGCACCCATAAAAGAATATAATACTTTATCGTCTGCTACTTCGTTTAGAGGAGATCTCCAAACGCTATTATCTTGCATTCCACCAATATAAACCTCTTCACCAGGCATTTTATCTACTCCATGAAATTGGGAAGTGATGTAACCCATCCCCCCAAAACTCCAGTCTCCATTATTTACTCCTGGAGTTTCTGAAGTATTAGAATAATAGACACCTCCGTCACTGCAGTCCACTACCATAAACGTATTTGCAGATTCATCTATTTTGATAGCTGTTAGTAAATGATGGTCAGGGTGAACTCCGCCATCATTCCTGTCTGTATCATTAGTCCAACCATTTTTTCCTCCAAAATCTCCATAAGAATCTGTAACATTTGTGGTTAGACCAGCTTTGGCTATAATATTGGCTACAGTAAACTTCAATTTAGATGATGGTAATGTATTAGCATCAAATGTAAATCCAGCAACTAATTGTGGCGCTATAAAGTACATTTGTCTAAACTGATGTCCTATTCCTGCACCTCCATTTTGGGCAATACCAGCATCTGGCGAGGCATCGTTGTAATCAACAGCGTGAATGAAAGTATATTCACGACTATCGTCTTCTGCATCTCCAGCATTAAGGTTTGATTCTACTAGGTTCCAAACCCCATTTTCTTTCTGATCTCTGAAAGAAACCATTAACTGTTTGTTGTTTGTAACATCCCAAACTTGAAAAGGAACATCTACATAATCTTGGTATGTATAACCCGTTGGGGCAACTCCTGAACCTTGTTTATTCACAGTAAACCGATGGGCTTTCTGAGTTAAACCAGAACCAAAACGTACTTCTACATCTACAATTTCACTTTCTGATAAAGTGCCAGGCTCATTCACCTCAAGTCCTCCGCCAAGATATGAAAACCCGAAAGGACTGTATGTCATGAATACATCAGTGCCATCCTCTTCAACTTCTAGGTTAAAAACAGAAGACGAACCGTCAGTTACTTCTACTTTCCACAAGCTTACACCACCCAAGTATACTTCATCTTCGTTATAAGGATTGACCATGATTGTATTATCATAAGATCCTTGACCTCCTAGAAAATTTTGATTTACACCACCAGCCTCTTCCAGAACAAGACTCCAATTGTCTCCAGAATTATCAGAAACATATAAGTCAGAACCACTGCCTGATGCATTTCCTACTACAGAAAGGTACACTTTTGACGGGTTGGCTGGGGAAAAGGCTATCTCTAATCTACTGGTAACTGCAGACAACCCGCTATTAGAATTATTCCATGTTAAGCCACCATCAGTTGATTTAATGATACCTAATCCTGAAACAGAGGCAAGTTGTATGTCGAAATTACCCGGCTTGTAAGCGATTTGATTAAGTAGGCCATTTCGAGAATATACAACATCCCAATTCACACCTCCATCAGTTGTTCGAAGAATTCTTGTTACACGTGAATCTCTGTTATAGTTACTGGCTACCACAACAATCGTGTTGGCATCATTAGGGTCTGCAACAATTCGCGTTACATTTCGGAACATGTCATTACTTGCTGTAGAAGGGATTTGTGTCCATGTTTCGCCTTCGTCAGTAGATTTATAGATTCCATCGCCATTTACTTCAATACTTCCTGCCACAATCTCACCCGTTCCAGCATAGATAGTATTACCAGACATTGTTATATTGGCAATAGAAAGGCTAGAAAAATCAGGAGTTTTATCAACCCAATTAGCTCCCTTGTCAGTAGTTTTCCAGATACCTCCACCAGCAGCACCTGCTAACCAGGTATTTTGCGGATCACTAGGCAATGGCTGAAAGGCTCTCGTTCTTCCTGGCACATTTGCAGGGCCACGAGACGTCCAATCACTTGCTTTGGTTCTTACATTAGCTTGCAGCTTTCGAGCGTTTTTTATTTCTTTATTCTGATAACCATGAACATAACCAGGAATAGACTCTCCTTCTTTTGTTCTTATTTTCTCATACATTTGAGCGTATAAATCTGGGTTGTCGAATTTCTTCACATAACCCGCTTTTCTTCTGGCTCTTTTTTCATCCATCTTCGCCTTGAGGGCTTCAGTAGGAGTAAATTCTTTGTTATTCTTCTCGAAACTGACAGCTTCTTTGAATTTCTTCGGAGCTTCTGCAAGCTTACGGATTTTTACTTCTACATCTGAATCAGACTTTTCTGAAATTGGAACTTGCCAGAAATAGACACTAAACCCTGTAATCAGTAATAGTGTAAGTAGTAAACCTAATCGTATTTTTCTCCTCATGTTTTTGTGTTTATTGAAGCAATCTAATGTTGCCTCATTGATTAATTAAATAGTAAAAGTATTCTCAATGAGGTAAGTCATTGAAATAATGAAAACGAATGACTTTATAGCTCTAAATCTCCTATAAGATCAAATACGTCTTGTTTGAATGTGTTTGATAGCCTTAAAACCTATTGCAAAATATAGAATAGTGTAGTCTGTAGCTTAATACTTCTCAATCTTACTTCCACCTCTCCCATTATTCAGCTGCGTTTTAACCCCAGTAAGCACATGGTATAAATACAGATTAGGATTATTAGCTGAGTTCGCTCCCATAATTTCCATAATGCGAAGTTGAGTGTCATTTTCCCATTCGGCAGAGCCATAGGCAATTGATTTCTCGTACAAAATATTCCCTTTCTCTACATTTATCACTATCAGTTTAATATTGGCCGCATTTCCCGACAAATTATTGGATCCCGCCTTCCCCATAGGTATATGCTTCGAAAAAACGGTTTTTTTGCAAAGTACCATGCTTTCATTTTCATTCATGAAGAATTCCACGCCTTCACCTAGTTTATCATTGGCAATTTCCTTGTAAGAAGCCATTGTTTTTTTTGTTGTATTTTCTGTGGGTTTCTCTTTTGGCGTTTCAATATTTCTCGTTTCTTTAGTGCCTTTGCAAGAAAAAAGACTTAGTAGAAATAATGCTAAAAATAAATTTTTCATATTACGTTCTTTTATCGCTATTAAATGTTGTCTAAAATGTAAATATAGCTTAATGAATTTTGGTTTTCAGTATTTTAGAACTCATTTGTTCTTCTATTGGCAGTTAGTTCATCTGTAACCTAAATTGAATAATTTGGTTTATTCCATGAATCATATAAAATGGATTCTAGTTCCCTGTTTAAACTTTTTTAGGGTAAAAGCTCAAAAAACGCTGACGATTTAATAATTATCACTAAAACAACTACAGTAACCCTTATCATTTACTGCGCTATATTCCCTCATACCAAACCCGATAAACCGCATTGGCATAATCATCGGAAATGAG